>JAEUTS010000367.1 GCA_016787005.1 Bacteroidia bacterium | reverse complement strand
GTAGTTAAAATTAATAGTGTTCAAAAGTAAATCGTGTGAATTATATAGAATCGGCTAAATAGCCTATTTTTAAATAGTTAAGTTGTAATATAAGTAAATCATTAGATGCATATATACATGTATCTAATGATTGTTATTTCTCCCGAGTTTGACACTTCAAATGGGATCGCTGCTCTGTAAGCCTTGTTAATACTACATTCTTGTTTGGGTTTTAAAAATTTGTAGTGAACAAAGTATTCACAAAAGGTTGTTGAAACTTGCAAATAGTCTTATGATTAGATTGATTTGCGTGGTGAAATAAAACCGACCACATGTTTATCAAGACCACACGCAACAGCAAAGGACAAGGGTACTACCACTTGGTAGAGTCTTACCGTGAAGATGGTAAAGTAAAGCAGCGGGTGCTGCTTTCTTTGGGCAGGCAGGAAGAGGGGAAACTGCAGCAACTGGCTGCGGCACTGAGTAAACACAACGAGACGATCCGGGCCATAGAATTGTCTCAAAGCATTGATGTCAAACACACCTATATAGCCGGGCCACTTCTGATATTGCAGCGGGTGATGGAAGATTTAGGTATAGAAAAGATTGCCAAACAGATTGCTTCCAGGCATGATCGTTTGGGTTTTGATCTGCCCAAGACTTTATTTACACTAATTGCTTCCCGTTGGGTAGAGCCCGTGAGCAAACTGGAGTTATATGAAAAGTGGATAGATCGCTTTTACCCCGTACTGGTTGATAACAGCGTCCGCTTGCACCAGCTTTACCGTTGTTTGGATGTAATGGCTAAACATAAGGAAGATATAGAAAACTTCCTTTACCGTGAAGGACGTGATCTGTTCTCCATGCAAACCGATGTTGTGCTATATGATTTAACCACGCTTCGTTTTGAAAGCACAAGGGAAGACACCGATTCCTTACGCAGATTTGGATATAGCAAAGAGCATCGCCACGATTGCACCCAGGTAGTTCTGGGGCTTTTGACCGATACAGAAGGCATCCCTCTATGCTTTGAAGTACACCCTGGCAATACGTTTGAAGGGAAAACACTCAAAGGTATCGTGGATAAGATGAAAAATAAGTTCCAGATACGCCGGTTTATTTTTGTAGCTGACCGGGGATTGTTTTCTTCCGATAATCTTACGTACATCAAAGAACAAAAAGGAGAGTTCGTTGTAGGTATGCGTTTGGGTAAATTACAAAAGCCAACCGATGTTTTTTACGATACAAAAAAATACAAATGGATCAATGATGGGCTGGCCATATACGAAACCACCTATAAAGGAGACCGTCTTATAATCACTTGGGCAAAAGCCCGTGCGGACAAAGATCGCAAGACGAGAGAGGAAGTGTTGGAGAAAATACGAAAGAAGCTTTCTTCAAAAAGGGCCACGGCCAAACAATTTATCACCCAAAAGCCGTTCAAGAAATACATTTTGATTGATGGTAAAAAGCCGATACTGAATCAAGAGGCGATTGCAGCAGAAGAAAAGAAGGATGGTTTCTTTGGTATTATAACCAACGTGAAAGACATGAAACCGGAACAAATTGTCACTCAATACAAAGAACTGTGGCACATAGAAGACGCTTTTGGTGAGTTGAAAGGAAATCTACAAGTCAGACCGATCTTTCACTGGACCAACCAGCGCATCATCGGACACCTGACAGTTTGCTTTTTGGCCTATTTGTGTCAGGCATACCTCACAAAAAAGCTTCGTCAGAAAAAAATAAAACTTCAATCAAAAGCAATAGATGAAAATCTTATCCGATCACGTGCCCTCACAGCTCCAACAGCAATACAGGAATTAGCAAGTCTGATGGTTGTTCCGGTTGAAACGCCTTCAAAACGAATCTGGATCAGAACAGATATCGGACAAAACGGAGTGGAGCTCTTTAAAACCTTAGGAATGCAAATCCCGCCCAAAATTCTTAAGACAGAACCAAAAATGTAGTGGCACAAACCTAACCCCATGCCCGCAAACCCTCATCAATGCTGAATTGTTAAAAATTAAGTGTCAAACTCGGGACCATTCCGCATGGACACAAGGCTCATTTCTATTCGTGGATCGCGGCGCTTTATTTCGGAGACAATCAGCTTCGAAAGTCACTTAAGCAAGTAAATCAGATCATCTCGGAATTTAAAGCTATTCAACAGACTGCTGATAATGATATATATAGTGCCGCACTTCTTGTGTCCATAATCATCCGTTATGAATTGAAAGATTTTGAAGTGCTTCCGTACCTGATCAGAGCAACCTATCGCCATCTGCGAAAGAAAGAACGATTATTTAAATTTGAAGAGATCGTGCTGGATTTTATCCGGAAAAAACTGCCCGCTTTAAATACCTCTAAAGAATTAATTTCAGCTTTTAAAAATTTAAAGATAACTGTAGAAAGAGTAATGGTGGACCCGCAAGAGCCAAAGCCAATATCATTTGTGAATTATGTTTGCTGGATCGAAAGTAAAATTAAGAACAGGTCGTATGCGGAGGTGGTAAAAGAGAATGCGAAGAAAGTTCTCAGTTATTAGTTGTCAGATAAATTACAAAACCCTACTTCAGATTCGCCATTAAATATTCCCGGTTCAGTCGCGCAATATTCTCAACAGAAATTTCCTTCGGGCATTCTGCTTCGCAGGCTCCTGTATTCGTGCAGCTTCCAAAGCCTTCATCATCCATGGTTTTTACCATGTTCAAAACACGTGTCTCCCGCTCAATTTGTCCCTGAGGAAGAAGCGCTAATTGTGAAACTTTAGCGGAAACAAATAACATGGCCGACGAATTTTTGCAGGCCGCTACACATGCCCCGCAGCCAATACAAGCGGCCGCTGCAAATGCGTTGTCGGCATCGTTTTTTGGTACCGGGAGATTATTCGCGTCTTGTGCATTACCTGTGTTGACCGATACAAAGCCTCCTGCCGAGATAATGTGATCAAATGCGGAGCGATCAACCACGAGGTCTTTTATAACCGGAAATGAAGAAGCTCTCCATGGTTCCACAGTAATAGTGTCCCCGTCTTTAAATTTACGCATGTGCAGCTGGCAGGTGGTGGTTCCCTGTGCGGGTCCATGAGCACGGCCATTGATATACATACTACACATTCCACAGATACCTTCGCGGCAATCGTGATCGAATGCAATGGGTTCCTCACCTTTATTGATAAGCTGTTCATTCAATACGTCGAACATTTCCAGGAAAGACATATCGGTTGATATATCAGTTACTTTGTAAGTAATAAAATTACCGGCCTCTTTCGCGTTTTTCTGGCGCCAAACTTTTAATGTGAGGTTTAATTTTTTTTCGCTCATATGATAATGTCTTTTAACTCTTATTTATAACTCCTCTGACTTGGATGCACAACATCAAAAACTAATTCTTCTTTATGCATTTCAAAGCTTCCTATCCCTTTGTATTCCCACGCTGATACATAACTGAATTTATCGTCATCGCGTTTAGCTTCCCCTTCTTCAGTTTGTGACTCTTCGCGGAAGTGGCCGCCGCATGATTCTTTGCGGTTCAGGGCGTCCATACACATTAATTCGCCAAGTTCAATGAAATCAGCAACGCGGCCCGCTTTTTCCAATTCAAGGTTCATTTCATTTTGTGTTCCGGGGATCCTGACATCTTTCCAGAATTCTTCACGTAACGCGCGTATTTCGCTGATAGCCTCTGTTAAACCTTTTTCATTGCGGCCCATTCCGCATTTGTCCCACATTATTTTACCAAGTTTTTTGTGAAAATGGTCAACAGACTTCATTCCTTTAATATTCATCAACTTATCAAGCTGCTCTTGAACCTTTTTTTCAGCGTCAACAAATGCCGGGTGATCAGTAGGTATTGATTTGGTACGGATATCACCCGATAAATAAGCCCCGATTGTATAAGGGATAACAAAATACCCATCAGCCAAACCCTGCATCAATGCAGATGCACCGAGTCGGTTTGCTCCGTGATCACTGAAGTTGGCTTCGCCCAATGCATATAAACCGGGAACAGTTGTCATTAATTCGTAATCAACCCATAAGCCGCCCATGGTATAGTGAACCGCAGGGTAAATGCGCATCGGAGTTTCATAGGGGTTTTCGCCGGTGATCTTTTCATACATCTCAAAAAGGTTTCCGTACTTTTCCTTTACGACCTCTTTGCCCAATTTTTTTATTTCAGCTTCTGACGGGTTTTGTATGCCAAGTTTGTTAGCCTCAATACGGCCATACCGCATCGTGTTGAATGTAAAATCAAGATACACCGCCATTTTGGATGTGCCAACACCATAGCCGGCATCACATCTTTCTTTAGCAGCACGACTCGCCACATCGCGCGGAACTAAATTTCCAAAAGCAGGATATCTCCTTTCAAGGTAGTAATCTCTTTCCTCTTCAGGAATATCAACAGGCTTACGGTTATCGTCTTTTTTCTTCGGAACCCAGATACGCCCATCATTACGCAAGGATTCACTCATCAGTGTAAGTTTCGATTGGTGATCCCCTGAAACAGGGATGCAGGTCGGGTGAATCTGTGTGAAACAAGGATTTCCGAAAAATGCTCCTTTTCTATGTGCTTTCCAGGCTGCGGTTACATTGCTGCCCATGGCATTAGTAGATAAATAAAATACATTACCATATCCACCTGTACATAATAAAACAGCATGCCCGAAATGTCTTTCTAATTTTCCGGTAACAAGATCACGCGCTATTATGCCGCGGGCTTTGCCATCAATCAGTACAATATCCAGCATTTCGTGGCGCGAATACATTGTTACAGTCCCAATGCCTACCTGGCGCTCAAGCGCACTATAAGCGCCCAAAAGTAATTGCTGGCCTGTTTGTCCGGCCGCGTAAAAAGTACGCTGCACTTGTGTGCCACCAAAGGAACGGTTGCTTAAATAGCCTCCATACTCGCGTGCAAAGGGAACACCTTGTGCCACACATTGATCAATAATATTTGCGCTCACTTCAGCAAGGCGGTAAACATTCCCTTCACGTGCACGATAATCTCCTCCTTTTACAGTGTCATAAAACAAACGATATACACTATCGCCGTCATTCTGATAATTTTTTGCAGCATTGATACCTCCCTGTGCTGCGATACTATGTGCACGACGTGGTGAATCTTGAAAACAGTAGCATTTTACTTTATATCCAAGTTCTGCTAATGAGGCAGCCGCCGATGCTCCGGCAAGTCCCGAGCCAACAACAATAATTTCAATGCTCCGTTTATTCGCAGGATTTACAAGTGGAACAGTTGATTTGTATTTGGTCCACTTGGTCTCAAGTTCACCTGCTGGAATTTTTGAATTTAGTTTGGTCATAGTCAATTAATCTCTTTTAATTTTTTTCAATTCTTAATGCCACAACTCTTTCATTTTCCTCCCTCTCCTTTGGAGATGGCCGGGGAGAGGTCATTTTACCCAACCCATATGCATTGCCAATGGCATCATTGCAAAAACAAATGGAATAATTATTGAAAAGGCTGCGCCAACAAGTTTTATTACAGGAGTGTATTTTTTATTATTTAAACCAAGTGTTTGAAAAGCGGAGTAGAACCCATGCAATAAATGATAAGCAAGAGAAATCATGGCCAGATCGTAAAGAGCGACAACCCAGGCCTCACTGAATATTACTTTCATCTCGTCAAACAAAGTAGTATGGCCTCCTGTTATCTGATCAGTAAAACGACTGGTTACCCAAAAATGCTTAAGATGAATAATAAGAAACATCAGAATAAGTGTTCCGAGCAGTCCCATTGAACGTGAATACCATTTGCTGTTTTCTGCTGCTGCATTTACAGCGTATTTAACCGGACGGGCTTTGTTGTTTCCAAGTGTTAATATCAAAGCCTGGTAAATATGGAGAACAAGTCCGATGAATAAAATAATCTCCACAGTTCTGATAATGGGGTTGGTTCCCATAAACTCAGCCCCGGCATTAAAGTTTACACCTCCGTCATTATAAAAGATAAGCGCGTTAATGCCGCAGTGAACAAGCAGGAAAGAAATAAGGAATAAACCGGTAAGGGCCATCACTACTTTTTTGCCAAGCGAAGAGGTTAAAAAACGATTCATAATCAATAGCTTTAATTCAAAATTAAGTAATCTGTTTTCTTAAGGAAATAGTATTAATTTTATGCGTTACAAAAGTAACTTGCATAATCAATTCAAGCAAGTAAATTACTTAATTATATTGGTTCCATTATTAACATTTGTTAATTCTTTAAAATGAAATACGAGACTATTGATAGTAAGCTCTTTGTTGAAAACAGAAAGCGCTTTGCAAAAAAGTTAAAAGCCAACTCATTGGCGGTATTTAATTCGAGTGATATTATGCCTACCAGCGCGGATGGCACGATGCCATTTGTTCAGGATGCCGACATTTTTTATTTGTCGGGAATTGACCAGGAAGAAAGTATCCTCGTGATCTTTCCTGATGCAAAAAATGAGGAGTACCGTGAGATCCTTTTTTTGAAGGAAACCAATGAACATATTGCTATCTGGGAAGGTCATAAATACACAAAAGTGGAAGCGACGGCTGCCTCGGGTATAAAGTCGGTTTATTGGCTTAGCCAGTTCAAAACAATTTTTAAAGCATTAATGAGCCAGTGTGAAAACGTTTATCTGAATACAAATGAACATACCCGTGCGACTGCTGAGGTGGAAACCAGGGATGATCGGTTTGTAAAATGGTGCAAAGTGTGTTATCCGGTTCATAATTACAAACGGGCAGCTCCGCTTATGCATGAATTGAGAGCAATCAAATCCAAAATAGAGATTGATTTGATCCAGAACGCCTGCAATATAACCGGGAAAGGGTTCAAAAGGCTTCTTGGGTTTGTTAAGCCCGGGGTGTGGGAATACGAAATCGAAGCAGAGTTAAGTCATGAGTTTATCCGTAACCGCTCGCGCGGCTTTGCGTATGGGCCGATCATTGCTTCAGGTAAGAGTGCCAATGTATTGCATTATGTTGATAATAACAGGCAATGCAAAGCCGGTGAAGTGATATTGCTGGATGTGGCTGCTGAGTATGCGAATTATGCTTCCGACCTGACCCGTTGTTTGCCTGTAAGCGGAAAGTTTTCCAAACGTCAGAAAAGTGTTTATAATGCCGTACTGCGCGTGCAGCGTGCAGCCATAAAAATGATGAAAGTCGGTAATACATTGGAAAAGTTAAATCGGGAAGTGGGGGATGTGATGCAGGAGGAATTAATAAAGCTCAGGCTTTTGAAAAGTTCGGCTGTTAAAAAGCAGGATCCTAAAGCACCTCTTTATAAAAAATATTTTATGCATGGTACTTCCCACTATATGGGTCTTAATGTGCATGATGTAGGGGACTTTTCCCGTCCTTTTGAGGAAGGAATGGTTCTGACCTGCGAGCCAGGTATTTATATCCGTGCTGAGAAGCTGGGGATTCGACTCGAAAACGATATTCTAATCACTAAAAAAGGTCCCGTTGACCTGATGAAAGATATTCCTATTGAAGCGGATGAGATAGAGGAGTTAATGAATAAAAAATAAAGTATCACGCGACTTGGGCTATAGCCCAATTAAGTTTTTATTTCATTACCCCGACCTTAAGGTCGGGGTAATGAAAAGTAGAAGTAACCGTGCTTCAGCCCAACACTCATTGGTAGAAGCTACCTTTACCTTACGCTTATTAAATGACAAAATATACAGAATTCAAACAGGTTAAAGTCCGATATACTGATAAAGGTAAAGGCAGAACAATAGTTTTGCTTCATGGCTTTATGGAAAGTTTGGATATCTGGCACGATTTTTCAAAAGAACTTTCAAAGTCATTTCGGGTTATATGCATTGATCTTCCGGGTTTTGGTGAAACTCCTTCCATTGGTTATATACACACAATGGAATTGATGGCCAAATGTGTGAAGGCGGTAATGGATAAAGAACGCCTGAGACGGTATGTTATCATTGGTCATTCAATGGGTGGTTATGTGGCAATGGCTTTTGCCGAATTATATCGTGATAATCTGAAAGGCCTTGGATTGTTTCACTCATCTGCTCTTGCAGATACTGCGGAAAAAAAGGAAAGCAGGAATAAGGCGGTTAGTGTGGTAAAGAATAATCCCGGGCAATACGTCAAAATATTTTTCGAACCTTTATTCGCACCTCAAAATGTGAAATTGTACTTAAATGACATTAAAGTGTTGCAGGAAAGAGCCGGTAGTTGGTCGAAACAGGCCATTGTAAATGCACTTGAAGGTATGAAGGATAGAAAGAAGCTTGACTGGATTTTAGAAATGGCAATGTTTCCTGTTTTGTTTATTATTGGTAAATACGACGCCGCGATACCTTATGAATCAGTTTTGAAGCAAACGGAATTGGTAAAAGATGCAGACGTTTTGTTCCTTGAAAACGTTGGCCACATGGGATTTATAGAAGAGAGGGGGCGGACGCTTAAAGCGGTAAGAAAGTTTGCAGGAAAATGTTTTTATGCTTAAAATGTACTAAATTTATTTATGCCCTTAATTTTCCGACCATGAAAAAGATAGCTATACTTATTTTGCCCCTTTTCATTTTCCTGTTTTCAAATGCGCAGACCATCGGAACATTCACTTCCGTTCAATCTGGTGCCCAGGTTCCTCAATTGATACTTCCTGCCACACATACTTTCCAGGTATTGGTGAAGAACGGTGATCTGAGAACTGATGGTCTCGCCGTAATGGGTTGGCATGATTTTACCGGGTACATCCCTAAAGGCGGAAGCAGTAAAGACGGATATGTATTGCTCAACGAAGAGATAGGTGGCTATAGTTCTGAAGGAGGTGGAGGTATTTCATTGGTCCGTACTCATTTTAACACTACAAAACAGTTGTGGGTAGTTGATTCCATAAATCAGATTAACCTGAGTGCTTTGGAAGGAACGTATGGGAATTGTTCGGGTGGCATAACACCCTGGGGTACGGGTGTTTCGGCTGAGGAGCAGGTTACTTCCACAGATTCTAACGGGGATGGGTACAATAAAAATGGCTGGTTAATTGAAATAGATCCGCTTACTCTTAAAGCAAGGGACTTTGGTAACGGTCCTCAAAAATTATGGGCAATGGGTTGTATCGATCATGAAAATGTTGCAATAAAAAATGATGGCACAGTGGCTTACACCGGTTCCGATAATAATAATAACGGTTTTGCTTTTTTATACAAGTTTGTTCCTGATGTGGCTAACAATCTTAGTGAAGGAAAGTTATATGTTTTCAAGTCAACGGGGACAACAACGGGCGATTGGATTCAAGTTCCAAATACTACTAAACCCGATAGAAATAGTACAAATTCCCTCGCGAAAGGACTTCAGGCTAAGGACTTTGGGGGCATTGAGGATGTAGAAATAGGTCCTGATGGTAAAGTTTATTTTACAGAAAAATACACTGGACGGGTTTATCGTTTAACTGATAACGGGGCAGACATAATCAATTTTGAAACGTTTGTTGAGTCAACCAATTATACCGTTAACACCGATGCAGGACAGCAGGTAATACCATGGGGAAATGGCAATGATAACCTTTGTTTTGATGGAGAGGGAAATCTTTGGGTACTTCAGGATGGAGCGGGTACAAGTTTGCAGTATAATTATATATGGATGGTAAGGCCGGGTCACACAGCCTTATCTCCAATGGTAGAGCTATTTGCAAGGACACCTCTTGGCTGTGAGCCAACCGGTATAACTTTTACGCCTGATTATAAATATATGTTTATTTCTATGCAGCATCCTTCCGGAACCAATAAGGCGAAACAGGTAGATGCCGGAGGTGATACAGTTCAGTTTAATACACATACATCTATTGTGATAGCACGAAAGGAAAATCTTGGAAATATACCCACATCCTTATCTAAAATACAATTGAAAGATGTCATGACAGTATTTCCAAACCCTGTTAAAAAAGGGGAGCTGCTGAATTTAGCATTTGACGTACCTGGTATTCAGGAATTGGATATTGAGGTGCTGAATATAAATGGCGCTAAGAAAGTGAGCCTCCACAAGACTTCAAAAAAGGGTGAAAATATTTATTCGATCTCGACTGATGAATTGCCGTCCGGAATATATTTTGTAACAATAACCGGATCCGGTGGGTTTAAGAAGAATGCAAAGATCACTATTCAATAATTCATTGGGATTCCATTGCCTCTTTGTAAGTGTCTTTTTCTCCTATCGCGAATCGTGAACTCTATTTCT
>JAEUTS010000358.1 GCA_016787005.1 Bacteroidia bacterium | reverse complement strand
ATTCACAACCGCCCATTTGCTGAAATGCTAAGGGAGAAAGTTGAAAATAGTTGATACTTCTTAGTTGTTGGTTGTAAGTATAGAAACTATTTTTCCCGGCAACTGACAACTAAGAATCAACAAGAATTAACTGATTACGGTGCAGTTAAATTTACATTCACACTACAACCATTTTTATCCTTCACATTTACTGTGTAAGCCCCGGGACACAATTGGTTTCGATACCTAATAGCATATCCATCAGGCCAGGAGTAGGAGTAGGGGCTTGTGCCGCCGGTGGCATTTATCATTATCCATTCTTTGCAGCCACATATTGAACAGTCGGCAGTTCCTTTGGTAAATTGTCCGGATAAAGCTGGAGGTGAAATTATTTCAGAAGTTACGGTCGCGGTGCAACTTCCGGCATCCGTTACTGTCACACTGTAATTGCCGGCAGAAAGACCAGTAGCCGTTTGTGTGGTATGCCCACTGCTCCATAAATACGTATAAGGCGCATTTCCATTTGTTGGATTAGCTTTTGCTGTACCATTGCTATTACCACAAGTGGCGGGTGTTGTTGCAACAGTTGCCGTATTTAAACAACCACATTGTGTACCTGTAATTACAAATGTTGTGGTTTGCGTTTGATTACAATTACTTGTTACGGTAACAGTATAGGTTCCCGGACAGAGTCCGGTAATTGCATTCGTGGCGCTTGAGTTATTTAAAATTGTTACTCCATTACTCCATGTATAGTTGTAATTGGGTTCACTGCAGGTTAAATTAATTGTTGCACTGCCGTTGCATGGGTTGCATGTACTACTGTTGATCTGCGATTGAGTGAATGATGAAATTGAAGGGGTAAATTTTGCAAACGATCCGTCATCTCCTCCTCCAAAAGTACTTTGATAATAGGCTCCTCCTCCTGGATTTGTTAAAGGATAAGATAAACTGTTGCCAGTATTACTTCCCATCCATTCACCTGAAACAAAAAGATTACCATTAGGGTCAACTGTAAGAGGACTGCGATATTCGTTTCCATCACCACCCCAGTATGTCGCCCAAATTAATGCCCCGGAATTTGAAAAATGAGCGATGACAATATCCGCGGAATTAGCAACCATTCCATTGGGTGAACTGTCATAATATTCAGTAATGGCACTGCATTTCGCTTGTGTTAAAAGGTTGCCGGAGTGTGATTCAAAACTTATATAAATTGCGCCACAGGCATCAACTGCTATATTATCAAATGATGAAACATTTGCGTAATCATTTCCGCTTCCCCCATAGTAAGTAGACCATAGAAGAGTTCCTGTGTTGTTGAATTTAAGAAGGAATGCATCGCTGTTTATTGGGCCGCCGCTAATAGTACCTTGGAAAAAAGTTCCTGCATTTAGCAATGGGAAATTGGAGGAATTGGTCCATCCTGTTACAAAAAGATTTCCATTGTTGTCAGTAGCAATCGATTTACCAATATCAGTAAGCGTTCCGCCGTAAAAAGTAGCCCATAGGCGAACTCCGGTATTACTGAATTTTAGAATAAAGACATCGTCACCATTGTTTACTCCATCAAAATATCCTGGGCAGGAATTACAAACTGGAAAATTCGCCGATTGGGTATGTCCCGTTATAAATATATTATTACTATTGTCAGTAGCAATAGCATATCCCTCCTCTGTAGAAGAACCGCCATAGACAGTAGCCCAAAGACGAACGCCGGCGGCACTAAATTTTATAATAAAAACATCAGTACTAAACCCGGGTGCCTGGAAAAAATTTCCGGAATTAAAAACCGGAAAGGAATTTCCCCCAAATGTGACTTGTTGTGTACTGCCTGTTATAAAAATATTTCCACCGGTATCTGTTGTAATTGAATTCCCAATATCACTCCCGTTACCTCCATAATAAGTTGCCCAAAGTCTTGTTCCTGCATTGGTAAACTTTAGAATAAATGCATCGTAACCGCCGGCAGGTGTTGAAGCAGCATATGTTCCTTGAAAGGCTCCTCCTGTCACAGGAAAGTCTGATGATGCGGTTCGGCCTGTAATATATATGTTTCCTACAGCATCCATGGATATGGAATGGCCCCAATCTCCTGAGCTTCCTCCATAATAGGTAGCCCATAACAAAATTCCTGAATTGTCAAATTTGAGGATGAAAACATCAACATTAATTCCTCCATTTAATGTTCCCTGATAATACCCCCCTGAGCTTATAGTAGGGAAATTTGGGGAATCTGAATATCCTGCTGCAAAAACATTACCCATATTATCATTGGTTATTGACATCGGGCCATCAACGCCATTACTTCCGCTACCACCAAAAAAGGTTGCCCAAACAAGTTGTGGATCGATAATGAGAGGTAAGGCTTTATTATATTGTTTGAGTTCAATCCCAATTTCATATGAAAATGTACTCCTGGAATTTCTTTTTTTGACATTGGTTGAGGAATTAGCACGATCATTAACTTGTAGAATCCCGGCACCGCTATATAAAGGTGTTTGATTTTTTTTAGTAATGTAATTTGAGGGAATGACATTTGATGCATTCCCCTGGTAACAGAGAAGTTTTCCTTCCTGTATTTCTCCAAGATCATTTTTAAATTCTATTTGATCCGCTTTTGTTTTTATTTTTCCCATGCCTTCATAAACTATTTTTATCAACGAGGGATCTGCTTTCGGATGAACAATAAAATCATGTTTTAAGTTCCCATCGGATGAAGTATATAACACCCAATCAATGCCCGAATGTATTTCACATATTGTAACTTTCCTGTAAGTTTTTACATTGAAGATTCCATCGGGGCATTGACCTAAATAATAATTAACCTCACCTTGCATAACATTACCTTCAGTAATAATGTTCTCTTTTTTGATCGATGCACCTTTTAAAATCATGTCAACACGGCGCCATTCTGTAATTTGGTCTTTCTCTTCTCCCATGTTATTCTCCGGTTCATTGCCCTCATCTGATATTCCCGGTTCTTTCTTTTCGTAGGTTTTTAGAAATTGATATGTGAGTCCTGTTTTTGTAACCCATATATTTAGCCCCGGAATATCAACTTTAAAAAGAACATAATCCGCTGGTTTATTATCAATACCGGTCATTTGTCCTTTATTTTCCTGGAAACCCAATAGTTTATGCTTTGCTATTGATTGATTGGTTTGGTTTTTAACCTGGAGATCAGTTTCGTTAGAAAGGCCGTTTGCAAAAGCGTTATTTGTAATGAATAGTATGGTAAATAAACATAAGTATTTCATTCCTTTTTTTTTCTGATCTATATCGAAGATAAACCATCCTTTTTCAAAAGTGAAACAAATATTTAAAATAAATATAGTTTTTATTGATATTTTATTGATACATTTATTGTGTATAATTCTGATAAACAGTACTTTGTATTTATATAATTTTAATATTTTAGAGTATGAATAATTTGTTTGAACTTGTAAAATCGATGAGTAAAAATGAGAAGAGGCACTTCAAATTATTTTATTCGACATATTCTAAGGGCGAAAAAAGTAATTACGTAAAGTTATTCGATGCCATTGATCGATTACGGAATTATGATAACGATAAGCTATTAAAATTACTGAATGATAAAAAAATTGCCGGCCGGCTTGCTGTAGAAAAGAGTTTTTTGTACAGACTAATATTAGGAAGTTTGCGCCACTATTACGCTGAAAAATCTGTAGATAGTATACTCAAAAATTCTCTTCTTGAAGCCAAAATTCTTTTTAATCGAAGACTTTTTAAGCAATGTGAAAAGATTTTGATCAGGTCTGAAAAGATTGCGATTGAAAATGAAAAGTATGAGACGTTGATTGAAATTGCCCGTTTTTATTTTGGTTTATATCATCGGAAGTATCATTTTACTGACAATCGTACTTTGGACACCATTTATGAGCGGTTGGATAGTACTGTTAATATGTTAAATAATTTAATTAAGTATAAGCGGTTGCAGGATTCCTATTTTCAAATTTCAAAGCGAAGCCATCATTTCGCAAGGAAGAGAAACGAAGCAAGAGAGATGCGAAAAATAATCAGTCACCCTTTATTAAAGGACAAGAAAAGCGCCTTATCAGATTCTGCAAAAAGGATATTTTATATGTTGCATGCTAAATATGAACTAAGTAAAAGAAATTACAAAGAGGCTGGTTCTTATTTTTTGCAACAGGTTATGTTATCAAAAATAAAAGCAGAAAAGGGAGTAGTAGACCCCAATGAACATATTGGTGACAAGTATAATTATTTGGTTACTCTATTGATGTTTGAGAAGGATGTTGCTGTTGTTAAGAAGGGGCTGTTTGATTTTCGCTCTTTATCAGAAAAATATTCAAAAATGGGTATTGAGAGGGAAATTAGAAGGTTAATTACCTACGACTCCTATTTTCTGGAACTTGGTTATTACACGCAAAATGGTCTTTTTGAAGAGGCAAAATCTGTAAGTGAAGCATTTGAGATAAAAATTATAAAGGAAAAAGATTTTTGTATCAACCCTATTGAAAGCGGCTGGTTTTATTTAGGAGTACTATATTTTGGATTGCAAGACTATGTAAAGAGTCTGCATTATTTTAATATGATACTGAATGATCCTTTAAGTGAGGAGCGCGAGGACATTGCTTGTGCTGCAAAAATTATGATTTTGATTGTTTACTATGAAACAGAGAATACTGATTTAATGCATTATGCAGTGCGATCAACATACAGATATTTAATGAAAAGAGAGAGGGTTCACCCCACCGAAAAGATATTAATTGACTTTATCCGAAAAAAAATGGATAAAATATTTAGTAAGAAGGATCTTACTTCTGAATTATTAATAGTTGAGAAAAAACTTATAGCAACTTTTCGAAAATATCCGGCCGAAGAATCATTTATAAAATATTTTGACATCATTTCTTGGCTCAGAAGTAAAATTGAGAATAAGTCTTTTGCTGAAATTGTAAGGCAAAGGCAAAGAGTGTTGCCTGTTCTTAGTTGTCGGTTGTAAGTATAGAAACTATTTTTCCCGACAACTGACAACTAAGAATTAACAACAATTAACTGATTACGGCGCAGTTAAATTTACATTCACAGTACAACCATTTTTATCCTTCACATTTACCATGTAAGCCCCCGGGCAAAGTTGGTTTTTATACCTGTTCACGTAACCATCCGGCCATGAGTAAGAGTAAGGGCTTGTGCCGCCGGAGGCATTTACCATTAGCCACTCTTTGCAGCCGCAGTTGGTGCAGTTGGCGGTTCCTTTGACAAATTGTCCGAATAAAGCAGGGGGTGAAATTATTTCGGCAGTAGAAGTCGCAACACAACCTTTTGAGTCAGTTACAGTAACAGTATAAATTCCTGGACCTAAACCTGAAGCTGTTGAGCCTGAAACTCCTTTACTCCAGGTGTATACATAGCCCGGGGTTCCGCTACCCGCAATAGCTAACGCGCTGCCATTGGCAGCATCACTGCATGTTGTGCCTGTTACGGTTGTTGTTAAAGTAACAGCGGGGTTAGTGGTTACAATAGCTGTTGAAGTTGAAGTATTACCTCCGGCATCTCTAATTGTAACTGTATAAGTAGTTGTAGTGATAGGGCAGGGGTTAATGTTCTGTGAAGTTTCGCCTGTACTCCAGGAATATGTGTAAGGGCCGGTACCTCCGGTGCCGCTTGATGTTACAGTAGCACAGGAGCCCTGGCATACCGAATTACCTATTGCAATAACGCTTGGTCCGGTACAATTTATTATTGTTATTGTTTTGTTTATAGTGTTGTTACATCCTCCTCCGTAAAAC
>JAEUTS010000051.1 GCA_016787005.1 Bacteroidia bacterium | reverse complement strand
ATTCGGATAGTTTATTCCCAACGATAAATGATAGCTGCTTGTCGGGTTGAACACGCTTACGTGGTAAAAACCCTCAGGAACCTGTCCATCGCCTTGCCTGCGCTTAGGACCTAATTCGCCCGATGAGCTGCAAATTGCGTAAGTCTCCACCAGTTTGTACTGTGCCTTATTCGACCTTGCCCATACTTCCAATTCAGCCTCCCGCTTGAACGCCCTAATAAATAGCTCAAAATGCGAAGTATCAATACCGGCCTTTAATAGTTTGCCTTTTACGGCACTCCATTTTTCGCTATAGGCTGCCCTAACACGGCCAAATTTAAGTTGCTCCTTTTTAAAGGAGTTATCATTGAATCCTAAACCAGAGATCAGGAAAATAAAAAACAGAATTTTTTTCACCATACTAAATAAATTTATTGACCCACCGGTTTGTGTCATTCCTGACAATGAAATTAAAAATTAAATGTTCAAAACTTTAATTTGCACCCGGTTATTCCGGCCAGGCATAAAACTACTTTTAACTTATATTATTGTTATGTTAAAAAGAATTCTCCCATACATAAAAAACAAATACACGTTGACTTTGTTGGCTTTTGTTGTGTGGGTCTCCTTTTTCGACAAAAACGATCTATTATCACAAATGGAACTTCGCAAAGAGGTGAAAAAGCTCGAAGGGGAAAAAAACTACTTTGTTACTGAGATCGGCAAGAATAAATCAGACATGAAAGAACTAATGACCAACCCGAAAAACCTGGAGAAATTTGCCCGTGAAAAATACCTGATGAAAAAGGACAATGAGGATGTGTTTGTACTCGTGGAGCAGAAAAAATAGCTGATTTTTGCAAGCTGTTAAATTTTAACCGCAAAGGATACAACACTCAACCCCTTATTTATTGAAAGATTACACCTAATAGCCTCCTGCAATTTAAAATAAATTAACATTAAAATCTGGAATATATTCCAGATTTTAATGTTAATTTATGGAATAGCATTTATTGTAATCGGTACTTTTGGCGTACGCACGCCCAACAGGAAATAGACTATATTGAAGACCGGGAAGGGAAAACATTCGCTTTTGAATTTAAATGGAATAAGAAGTATAAAGTGAAATTTCCTAAATCATTTTTAACCGCCTATCCAAAATCAGAAATGAAATTGATTACACCGGATAATTTTGAAGAATTTGTTATGTAAAACACCTACCTGATAATCAGCTTCTGCCTGTAGATAGAGTTATCGGATGAAGCTGAAATAACGTAAACACCAGCCGGCAACGTATTGGATGGGTCAATTGCAACAACCTGGTCATCTCCCTTTTCTACAATTGAAATTTTAGAGAAAATTTCTCTGCCTTTAATATCACTTACCACAACTAATACATCTTTGGTTTTATTCACATTAAACAATAAAGAAGGCACTTCACCTGCCCGGACAGGATTAGGGAAAATAATAAAAGTGGAAGAAGACCTTGTGCTGAATACAACTGGCACCAATTTGGAATAGGTGTATTTTCCATCAAAATCAGTTTGCTTAAGTCTGTAATATGAAAGATTTTTAAGTGGCCTTTCATCATAGGCAATGTAATTATTTTCATGTGAACTATTGCCGGCCCCTTTTACTACAGCGACCGTTTCAAATGTTTTGGCATCGGATGTTCGCTCAATAGTGAAGTACGCATTATTCGTTTCGGTGGCTGTAACCCATTCTAATTTTACTTTATCTCCTTCAGGAGACGCACTAAAAGAGATCAGTTCAATTGGCAGCAATACAGTTGCAGCGTTTGTCGAACCAATTGTAAAATAATCTCCATCTGTAAAATTAACTCCTGTAAAAGTCACTGTTTTTGTTCCTGCGTTATAACTCCGGCCTGTGGTATAACGGGTAGCGCCTGCGGCAAATACACCATCCGCGTCAATCAGGAGTTCGAGGTCGTTACCTGAACTTATTGTACTTCCGTTCAAATCGCAAGACAATGTAATTGTTCCAACATCGCCTGTTTTATCTGCTCTCCAAACCCTGTTCAACCGGTTATTAATCCCTGCGGGAATATCAGTCGTATTGGATATTGTTTCAGTTGCATTGTCATGGCCCCAAAGCAAATAATCCCCATCATCCATACTTGACGCACTATTCATTCGCATCTGGCTTGAACCCTGCGCATCAGTATGGTAATTAGTGCTGTTTTCCCTGCCGATACCCGCTACATCGTTCCCGTGTCCTGCATCATAGGCGTACTTATCACTGGCAGCAAGTATTGATATACCATATTTAGAGGCAAGATAATTTTCAACAATTATACGCTGAGCTGTGTTTAGTGCCGTTCCGTATATAGCAAGCTCGGCGATAAATCCCTTTATACCCGCACTGGCCGTAGCGGCATGCCGGCCAATATTAATAGTAGGCGGAGTCAAATCTCCATCGGCATCTGCTGACGAAGCTTCCATTGTTCCATTCAGATAAATACGATAGGTTACAGCTCTTTCGCGCATATAGTCGATCAACTGATATGCCGCTGTATTAATTGAAGTTGTCGTTTGTGGCCCACCCAAACCACTGCCGCTGTTATCCCGTTTTTGAAAACCAAATTTACTTGTATTTGTAACTTTTAAACTTGCCAATTCATTTGTACCGGTTGTACGATCCAGAATATAGTCTCCACTTCCATCAGAAGTTGCACCGGCTGAATATGAAGTGTCTCTCAACACAATAAAATAGGTGAAACTCCCCGTACCCGCAATTCCTAACGCCGCTCCGGGAGCCATAAACATATTCCCGGTAAATTGCAAGGCAGGCTTTCCATTCACTTTATTGGTTTTATAAGTTGGTCTGTTACCCGCAGTACCCTGTGATACATTATTTGCATTCCCGGACATATCATTCCACTGCTGAACTGTTGACCCATTAGAAGCCGGAGTTGTTCCGGCATCGCTGTATACCTTTGAATCCGCTTTTACCCATAATGCATTATTTGTGCTTTTACCAACACCTCCCGGACCCACATAGCCAAACACATCATTATCTGTGATCGTATATGTATGAACAGTATTGGCTCCCAATGTTGAATTCACCGGGGCGGATAAAGTAAGGATGATTGTTTCAGAAAATTCAACAGTTGCATCATCAATAACGGTGTCGGATATTGTACCTGATGCACTACCGGCAGCAATAGTTAAAGTTCCGTTCGCCAATGTATAATCAAGTCCTCCGCCAGTTGCAGTTCCCGTTAATGTATAATTTACGGTTGCTGCCAAACCTGACACAGCAGAAAGGTCGACCTGAAAAGTTGCAGGCGTAGTTGCTTCAGATCCTGTAGAACTTGTTAAATTGAATTGAATTGAAGGAGCCGGATCATTATCATTGATTGTGTATGTATAAACATAATTCGTACCTAGGTTGGAGTTGGTCGGATTTGTCAAAGTGATAATGATGGTTTCATTTGCCTCATATAATGCATCGTTATTTACCGTAAAATTTAAAGCTACAGTGGTTGTGTTTATTGCCACGGTTGCCGTTCCGCTTGCCAATGTATAATCGGTTCCTCCTCCTGTGGCTGTCCCCCCTGTAACGGAATAATCTACTGTAGTTGGATTTGTGGCATCAACCGCATTAATTTGTAAAGTAAGACTTACCGCAGTGGTTGCTTCACTTGCATTAGATGATGCGGCTGTAAAATCTATCTTGCGGGCATTGTCATCATCGTGAATGGTATAGGTATTAACTGTTGTAGTACCTAAATTTATTCCAGCCAGGGGATTTGACAACGTAATGGTAAATGTTTCATCCAATTCAACAAAAGCATCATTTACAATAGCAGGAGTAATATTTGCGGATGAACTGCCGGCAGGGATGTTAAGTGTGCCATTTGCCAGGGTATAATCGGTACCACCACCAGTAGCTGTTACTGCGACCACTGTATAATCAACTGTTACAACGGTAGCAGCAACATAATTCAAAGATACGGCAACAGAAAGGCTAGAGGTTTCAAATTCCGCACTTGTGGAGGAAGAAAATTCAACAACAGGACGAACAACACCTATACAAACATAATTACCATCACTAATGGTTATTCCGGTAACCTTGTACTGTGTTCCGCCAATGGTTGGCATTTCATAAGAAGTGGCTCCGCTTGAAAAGTCTCCGTCAGCATCAACCATCAAAACATACTTAGTGTATGTAGCGGGCAGGGCCGGGAGTGTTGCTGCTTCAAGCGTAAAATCAACGGTACCCACATTACCCGTATGACTGAATTTCCATTCGCGCGCAAGACGTTGAATATTTGTTCCTGAATTCGGAGCTTCGGTTGTTGTCCAGGAGGCTATAGAACCGGCATCGTGCCCGAACAAAAGGTAGTCCGCATCACTTAAAGCACTTGCTCCGCTTACGGTGAGCAATCCGGCGGATTGGGCTGAAGTGTGCAGGTTACTTGCGTCTTCCCTGCCAATACCTGCCACATCTGTTCCATTTGTAGCATCGTAACTAAATTTATCATTTGCAATAGTAAGATTATATTTGGCTGCGAGGTAACTATTAACAATGTTAAGTTGAGCATTATTTACGCGGTAGTTATATATTATAAGTTCGGCCATATCGCCTTTAAAACCTCCGTTTGCGGTAGTTGCATGACGTCCGATGCGTGTGGTAGGTGGAGTAAGATCGCCATTAGCATCGGCCACAGAATTTTCTAATGTACCATCAACATATATCCGGTAAGCCGTTCCCCGCTCTCTCAAATAATCAACTGTCTGGAATGTTGAAGTAGATACAGAAGTTGTACTTGTTGGACCACCTAAACCGGCACCGCTATTATCACGTTTTTGAAAACCATATTTAGTTGAACTAACAACTTTAAGGCCGGCAAGTTCATTCGTCCCGGTTGTACGGTCCAGAATATAATCACCGGCCCCATCACTTAAAGCGCCCGCCGTATAGGAAGAGAGTCCAACTACAACAAAATAAGTAAATGATCCTGTTCCGGCAATTCCCAATGCCCCGGGATCAATAAAAGTATTGCCGGAAAAACGAAGCACCGGCTTACTGTTAATTATAGAGG
>JAEUTS010000323.1 GCA_016787005.1 Bacteroidia bacterium | reverse complement strand
TTCAGGAGCTTCATTCAACGCATCAGCAGGCAGCCGGCCTGTAGGAACATTTTCATGGACACCGACTATGGCCGACATAAGCGGTAATCCATACTGCTTTACTGTTAAGGTACAGGATGATGCCTGTCCGTATAATGCCAGCCAGGTATTTACCTATTGTATTAAAGTAAATGGATTCTCAGTAACAACAACAAGTACAGCTACCGCTTGTGGTACACCAACCG
The DNA here is from genome assembly GCA_016787005.1 of Bacteroidia bacterium. Classification (GTDB taxonomy): domain Bacteria; phylum Bacteroidota; class Bacteroidia; order JABDFU01; family JABDFU01; genus JABDFU01. The sequence continues at coordinate 5,527 of JAEUTS010000323.1, read as the reverse complement.
GCACGGCTATTGCAACTACTGTCAACGCAACAGTACCTGTTACATATAACTGGATGCCTTCGGGCGGAAATGCAGCAACAGCAACAGGTTTAGGCGCCGGAATCTATACGGTAGTAATAACTGACGCGAATGGCTGCACCGGTTCATCCACTGCATCAATAACAGAACTTGCTAATACAATTAACGGCAGCATAACTGTAAACTCAACTATAAACTGCTTTGGAGGTTCAAACGGAAGTATGACTATATCTGCTTCAGGAGGCAGCGGCTCATATTCTTATAGCTGGAACACGGTGCCTTCGCAAAATTCAGCAACAGCAACAGGGTTAACTGCCGGTATATATCAAGTTGTAGTAACAGATGGCAATGGCTGTACCAGGTCATTCAGCAATACAATTACGCAGCCCGCAATATTAGCCGCTGATATATTATCTACATCCGACGTAAGTTGTTTTGGAAGTAAAAATGGTTCTGCAACTGTAAGTGTTACCGGAGGAACAACAGGCTATACTTATTCGTGGAGCACTATTCCCGTACAAACAGGCACTAAGGCAACCGGATTAAGTGCGGGAACTTACAGCGTACTTGTTACCGATGCAAAAGGATGTACAAGTGTTACATCAGCCGCAATTTCACAGGCGGGCAGCATCCTGATAAATTTCGCCAACTCCACCGATGTAAGCTGCTTTGGCGGCAGCGATGGAATTGCAACCGCAAATGCAAGCGGTGGAACACCTCCATACAAGTACATGTGGAGTACTGTTCCTCAACAAACGACTCAAAACATTGGCTCATTGGCGATTGGCACGTATGCTGTGACTGTAACTGACTCGCAGGGTTGTACCGCAGCCTCATCGACAGGAATAACGCAACCAACTCAAATAACAATTGCGATAACTTCTGTTAAACATGTTGATTGCTTCAATACTAAAACAGGAAGTGTTTCTGTTGTCGCGAATGGCGGTACAGGATCGCATACCTTTTTGTGGGAAAACGCACCAACACAAAATTCGGCCACAGCGATAAATCTTGGCGCCGGAATACAGAACCTGATAGTGGCTGATGCCAATGGCTGCACCGCAGGTATTAGTACAACAATTATGCAGCCCCAGCCTCTGCAAGCAACCACAACTGTTACTGATCTGAATTGTTCCGGAAATTCAAACGGAACAGCACGCGTTTTCGTGAATGGCGGCTCTGGCCCGTATACTTACAACTGGAATACAATACCCGTAAAAACATCAGCCAATATTAATTCATTAACTGCCGGAAGTTATACAGCAATTATTACTGATGCAAAAGGCTGCACAATACAAACTACAGTTACCCTGACACAGCCTCCGGCAATTGTATCAAGTACAAGTGTATCTCCTCCTACATGTCCCGGACAAAGTGCTACTATCTCTGTTTCCGCTACAGGCGGACAGGGAACGCTTTCATACAGCTGGAGCAATGGCGCAGGCAGCGGGCAAATAAAATTTGTAAAGCCTTATACAAGCACGAACTATAAAGTTGTGATAACAGACAGCAAGGGTTGCACAAAATTAGATTCGGTTACAGTTACAGTAAATGTACTCCTGAAATCTTCTCTGAGTCTTTCGGGGCCAACTGAAATATGTGAAGGAGCTTCAGTTATATTAACCGCCTCTTTACAGGGCGCGGGGACATCAAATGTAACCGTAGGCTGGAACAATGGACTTGGCACAGGATTGGGCCCCTTTACTGTTTCCCCGTCAACCACTACTTTGTACATTGTTAAAGCAACGGATAATTGTTCTAATTCCGTTTCGGACTCCTTGCTGTTAAAAGTGAATAAACTGCCGGTTATAAAAATAGCGCCGCTGGCTGCTGAGGATTGTAAATTTGTCGCGTTTACATTCAAAGATACTGCAGCAGCAAATAGTAATTATTCGTATGTATGGGATCTGGGCGACGGAACAACATCAACTTACAAAACACCAACACATACTTATAACCAAAGCGGAGTATATGTTATAAAAACAACCGTAACAAGTAATAAAGGTTGTGTGGCCAGTCAAACTACAAGTTGTTCTGTGACCGTGTATCCAAGTCCGAGAGCAGGATTTATGATGTTTCCGGCAGTGGCCACAACACTTAATCCTACCATATCATTTGTGAACGGGTCGCAATTCGCTACAAAATATTTATGGCAGTTTGGTGACGGTAGTACCTCGACACTCGCAAACCCTGAGCACACTTATAAAAACAAGGGACAATATAAAGTAAAGCTGACCTCAGTAAATAATTACGGCTGCCTGGACACAGCCTCAAACATACTTGAGATAAAACCTGAGTTTTCGTACTACATTCCTAACGCGTTTACTCCGAATGGCGACAGAGTGAACGATGAGTTTAAAGGAGACGGACAGGAAATGACCGCGATAACAATGACCATATTTGACCGTTGGGGCGAAATGATCTTTAAAACAGATGATATAAATACCGGCTGGGATGGTCGTGCGAACTACGGTGACGAAGTAGCCCAGCAAGGCATTTACGTGTACCGCATTAAAGTAACCGACTTCAAAGGTTACACACACGATTACTTAGGACACGTAAGCTTGTTGAAGTAATACAAATTATAAAACGTTAAAAGGAATAGCTCAGGTTGATCATAGCGGTAAGCTCACTGAATTTTTTTGCGTTTTGTTGAGAGCGCATTCGCTTCAAATAGTTGCAGGTAATCCCAAATGTTGGCTTCCCGTATTTTGGGTCCTTTACTTTGGGAACATAATTAACTCCAATTCTCGAATTAAAAACATTACTATTTGTTTTCCCATTGCCTACTACCTGGTTTAATGTACCACCTGCGTTTATTCGCAATTCATTATTCATAAGTGTCTGCGCAATTGAGAGGTTGGGGCCCCAATAAGTAGCAATCAATGCATCCATCACACTTTGGTTTATATTGAACGTTATACTCCCACTTGTTTTTGTCGGCAGCCAACCTAAATTGTACCCGAGGTTTCCGTTATAAACCACAGCCGGCACCTGTTCACGTGTACCTGTCCTTTGGCCGGTTACCTGGTAGGATGTAAAAAGCGTAAGTCCCTGCTTGAGTCTGGCATTACCAAAGTTATAGCTGACACCTGCATTTGCACTTTGTGTTACCTGGTAAAAATTTAAAGTGTCGAGTGTATTGTAAAAGAAAGGATCGTTCTGAGGTCTGTTTTTTGTATAACTGCTGAAGTTTGAATAAGAGGCATTCAGCGAAAGTTTGTTGCTGACCATCATATTCATATTCGCGGCATTTACAAATCTGCGTGTATCGTTCAGTTTTGTTTTGTCGAGGTTATTGCGCTGGAATCCGGAATTCAAACTAAGATTTAATTTCCCCTTCAGCAGGCTAATAGACGGAGCTATGGTGATATTCTCCAGGTCATTATTAAAATAATACGCGCCTAGTGTCTGGTAATCGGGAGCTACACGCTCATATTGCAGCCGAACATTAAATTGTTGTGCATGATAGGCAAAAGCGGTTTTATAAGCGCTGAAAAACTGCGAAGTTGATCGCATAATAAATAACCCGGGGAAATAATTTTTGCGCTCTGCAGTTACATCTTCTGCGGACAAGATGTTTCTTGTCAAACCTGACAAGGCATATTCTCCCTCAAGTGAAAAATGCGCGTTCAGTTTTGTTTTTCCTATCATACTGATCACGGTATTGTCTTTGGGTAAAACCGCTGTATTCAATGGTATGAAAGGAATTGACAAAGGGTCATCACTTGCTTTGAACAGTATCAAATGTAAAGAATGACCATTTTTCTCATATCCTGCTTTTGCGCCATATCCCATCCGCTTATAAGCCATGTTCGCGTCGGAGTCCGTAATCGCATCATAAGGCACCGGTTTATTGAGTTGCCCATACATCGCGCTGATACGCCAATTGCCAGGGTTCAGTTCTATCCCTCCTCCTAAGAAAACATATCCGGCCATAGTATATGATGAAAAGGTCATGCTGTTATATCCCGCGTATCCTTTAAACCATTTATACTGCGGCGTAAGACTTACCTGGTTGAAAGGCTGCGTGAAAGTTCCGTGCTGGTTGCTGTAACTATAATTAAACGGAATGCTCCAGTCAAGTACAGAAAAATTGAGGCTGCCCGACATAAACCAGGTGAATGGATCCCTTCGTGCCTGTATCCCATTGGCAGCATAAACAATTGATGAAAAATTAGCACCTCCGCTTATTTTAAGCATGTCCTTTTGTCCAAGCTTTTCCATATTCTGAGCAATAGAATTAAATCCGCTTAAAAGAAAAAGTAAGGTTCGAAATAGCGAAAAGCGCATGCCGGATTACGAATGTTATTGGGTAACAATAATTGAACGTTGTTTCGAATCGTGTTCCGCCGTTACCTTTAAAATATATGTTCCGTTATCTGCCTGCGGAATTGTGATCGAACCAAAATAATACGTGGACGGAGAAAGTACCTGTTTGTATTTTTCAATGCTCTTCGCGTCATACACTTGCAAAACAAATGCCTGTTTCACAAATAATTTTATTTCAACGGTAAAGTTTCCGTTATTGGGATTGGGATATATCTTGATCTCCTCAATACCATTGCTACTATTAACATTAGCCGATGTTGAATCGACCGGAGTAAAATTAATTGTCTTACTCAATTTCATTTCACATGTGCCAAAATAGGCTTTCATGGTAATAGTGAACGATCCCGTTTGATCATAAATAATAGTTGGTGCGAATGAATTCGAATCAAGCAGCTGCCCGCCGGGAGGTAATTCCCAGGTAATTTTATCTGGCCTCGGATCGCTGATATCAACAATAACAAGTGTATCACTTTTGGAATTATTGGTCGAGACCAGGAAATCAACCTTAGGTAACAAACTGCTGCTTGATATTTCAGCAGATGTTGTTTGCATACAGCCCAATGCATCTTTGATCGTTACTGTATATTGCCCAAGCCCCAAACCTGAAAATACCGGCGCGGATTGAAAATTATTTCCATCGATAGAATATTGGTAAGGCGCAACGCCCTTTGAAGCGGCAATTTGCAACGTTCCGTTTGTATTTTTCGGATCGCATGATTGAAATGCTTTAACTACAGCAGAAAGCGGATCCGGAACAAATACATGAATGCTGTCTGTACCAATGCAGCCATTATTATCAGAGACAGAAACAACATAAACCATTGTATCTGCAGTAGAAACCATTTGCGTATTGCCGCTTCCGATCACAACGCCATTATTAAACCAGGTATATGTATAGCCGGGCGTTCCTCCCAGAGGTGAGGCCCAAAGTGAAGCCGTTCCGCCCGGACAAATGGTAGTATCGGCCGCCTTGCTGATCGCTAAAGACAATTTTGCATCTACATTTACCTGTTGAATACTTTGGCATCCGCTGATAGTATCCGTTACAGTCAGAATATAAATACCGGTATCAGTTACCGTTGCCGGGTTTGTTGAAACATAGCTTCCTGGCCCCTTCCAGCCAAGCAGCGTATTAAGTGAGGCTGATGAACCATTCAAAATTATTGAAGGCGACGAA
>JAEUTS010000320.1 GCA_016787005.1 Bacteroidia bacterium | reverse complement strand
CGTTCCGGGTTCCGGGTTCCAGGTTTCGGGGTTGAGTTCGGGAATATATACAGTTACTATAACAGACAACAAAGGGTGTACAGCAACTGCGAGTGCTACCATAGCTACTCCACCCGCTTTGTCAGGACAATTCACCAAGGGAACCGCAAGTTGTACCGGCTGTGGATGTAAAGAGTGGTTAATGATAACCGCAACCGGCGGAACAAGCCCATACTCATACTCGTGGCCCGATGGATATGTGAACAGATATAAAAATCAGCTTTGCCCCGGCGCATACAATGTAAATATTAAGGACAAAAACGGATGTAGTGTGAATGTCAATCTGAGTGCGCCGTAAGTAGTTGTTAGTTGTTGGTTGTTGGCGTATTTAACAAAACATACTGACTACTCTGGCTACTGATTACTGATTACTGATTACCGATTACTGACTACCGACTACAAACAACAGACAACTAACAACCAACACCCATCTTCGTCTTTTCAATAATAATCTCGATAAACGACCTGTTCTCAATTTTACTTTCCAGCCACGAGATAAAATCAAAATAGTCCAATATAAGTTTCTCTTTTGATTTTTTAAGGATACTCGTCAGATCCTTTTTCAAAACCTTAAAAGCCGCAATCTTTTCATCTTCATCCCTAATTTCATGCATTCTTTTTCTGAAAAATTCAAGCACACGTTCCTCAAAAAGAGAATGGTGACGGGCCTTATCAAAATATCTCCGGGTAGACTGAACAAGATTTTCGATCAACTCGTAATTGCCCTTTTCATAATGCGTAATTATATTGAAAATACGTGCAAGAAATAATACATCCTTCCGGTGATCCGAATGCGGATAATTTATGATCTTATTCAACCAAAACAAGGCTTTTGAATAATTACCTGTAGCAAAATAACTCATGAAAAAAAATCCATAAAACTGAATGAACTCATTATCACTCTTTATTAAAGGAGTCAAGCCTCCGAATTCATTCTCTATCAAATTGATCGCTTCGTTAAATTTCCCGATACCTGTATATTTTGCTGTTTGAAATGCAAAGACCGCAACAGGGATGTCCTTTTTCACCACTTCAGACAGATCATTATTCTTTGACAGTGCTTTTAGCTCATCGAGTGCATTATTATAAACATTATCGTATCGAGATAAATAAGAAGAGATAACAAGAAAATTATGCAAGGCCATTTTATACCTTACCAGGTATTCCGGTGTTTTTAAAAGGTCATGGGTGAAATAGCCGATCAGTTTTTTTCTGTAATTATATGCCTGGGAAAAATTGCCGGTATATTGCCGGTAAAAGGCCTGTATTTCGAAGTACATTATTCGCGTCGAAATATCAACTATATTTTGGGGGTCGGTCAGGAAAGGATGTTTTATTATTTTTTCCATTTCATCTGATCTCTTATCATCCCGTGCCACGCCCTCCTTCAACATCAGCCAGTAGGCTTTGAAATAAAGATTTCTGTAAAGGTTTTTACCTGAAATTTTTTTTAATACACTTTCCTCCTGTGTTGCAAGAGTGTCAATATCAGACATTCTCTTTTTAACATTTACCCTGATGTCCATAAGCGATCTCTCCCAATTTAAAATGTCCAGCATTGCTGTGTATTCATTATATCTTAAAGCAAGCTTCTTCGCCTTATTCAGGTATTTTTTACACTGGACAAATAACCTTTTTCTGAACAATATCTCAACCGTTGTCAGGTACCTGTTTAGAATGACCGCAGGACTATAAGAGGCATGATACGAGTTAAGACCCGTTACTATGAATTCATACAGGTAATTTTTTACCCTTGTCAGTTGCCCGATAAATGTTTCGCCTCTAAGCTTTCTTTTTATTTCCCATTCATTATATACTTTCTGCTTATTGATAACATCAAATAATTTTTCATAGCTCTTGCCTGAATTCTTCGACATTAGCACTTTTATATATCTCTTCTCCGTAGGATTCAATGACCTGATAAGTTCGAACAAACTATCTGAAGGACTGTTTTTATTAATTGTTCTTATCATTTAAATACTTAATTATCAATATTTTAAACTAAATAAATTATCTTTGAATTGTAAATTTACAATAAATATTTGTTGCTAATAGAAACCCGTTTATTTAATTTAATACAACCTAAATAATGAAATGTAACCATTTCATTATTTAGAGATAAGTCAGCAAAAACGATTTAGTATCTTTCAGGCAAGGGTTGAATTAACACAATTAAATCTCCGGGAATGAAAGAAATAAGAACGACCACAGCAATTTTAATTCTGACCCTGGTGCAGTCGGTATTGGCTGTAGCTCAATTCGAAGCTTCTGTTTCAGCCGGCACATCAAAGGGATGGATAAGGAATGATGTTTTCCAGGATAAAGTTTTTATTGAGAACAAGGGGCAGTTCGCAGAAAAAGAAAAACAACTCAATTCTGATATTTTGTTTGGCCTTAATGAAGGGGAAATGCAGGTGTATTTTTCTTCCAATGGTATTACATACCTCTATGACAAACTAATCATTCCTCAGATAAAAGAAAGCGAAAGAGAGAACGAAGAAATAGAAGAAGGCGGCAAAGAAAAAGAAATGTTAAAAAAAATTAAAACAGTTTCTTATTCGGTAAATATGGAGTGGCTAAATGCTAATCCGGATGTAAAAGTTATTTCAGAAAATATTGTTCCCCACTATTTTACGTACGGCGATCAGCGATCGTTTTTCAAAGCCTCCGCATACAAAAATATTACCTATAAAAATTTATATCCCGGCATTGATGTGGAATATATTTTCCATGAGAAAGAAGGAATTAAATATTCTATTATTGTTCATCCGGGTGCAGATGTTTCAAAAATTAAAATGAAATATACCGGTGCTGGTAAACTGAAAACAAGTAATAATGGAGACCTCCACATAAATATTCCCTTAGGTGATATCATAGACCATGCACCTGTTACGTTTTATGAAGACGATAAGTCATCAACCATCCATTCGTCATATAATCTGAATAACAATGTAATTAGTTTTAATCTGGAGAATTACAATACATCCAAAACTATTATTATTGACCCATGGACTGTTGGCGTAACACTTGCTACCACGAATAAAGCACTTGAAGTGGAAAAAGATGATGCCGGCAACATTTACATCCTTGGTGGTGGTGATGCGGTAATGGGAAATGCAAGTATTGCTTACTCCGTTAAGAAATACAACTCTACAGGTGCATTGATCTGGACCTACTCCTTCCCTAATGCTTCCATTTCGAAAGGTTGGTATGGCGACGATCTGAAGATTGACAAAGCCGGAAATTTATACATAAGTACCGGACTGGCTGGTCCTAACATCTGGAAAATAAATCCCGCCGGCACTGTTGTATGGTCAAGCAGTTATGGATCTGAACCCTACCGTATACTTTCAGACTGCGCTTTTAATATATTGTATATTCCAAGTTCCTGGCCTCCTGTTGTATATTTACTGAATCCTGCAACAGGTATTCAAACTAATTCTATTAATAATTATTTCACGCTTATCGGGCAAACAAGTGAAGATCCAAGGGATATGATACTTTCTTCTAATGGAAATTTCTATGCCGTAACATTCGAACAGGGAAATACAGCGCGTATAAGGGCATTTAATTCAGGTTGGGGAAATTTGTGGAACACCCCTGCCGGTTTTCCAGGAACATATTGGTTTGGTGCATACAGCGGACACTCAAATGGATATCCGGCGTCATTGCATATGATCGCGACTAGCAAACAATTTCTATATATTACAAACGGCGCCATCCTTCAAAAAAGAAATTTAGGAACCGGCGCATTGATATCTACAATTACCATTCCGGGAGGTGTGGCTATCACCAGTACAGCGAGCAATTCTGGAATAGTTACCGATACCTGCGGCAATGTTTATGTTTCATCCCAAAATGCAGTATATAAATATGATCCCAACTTAACTTTTATTGCATCTGCCGCAACAACTGCAGCGGTATACGATGTCTGTCTCGGAAATAATGGTGAAATTCTTGCCTGCGGAAATGGCTTCCTGGCTTCTTTGAATTTATCAGCGTGTACCATCGATCCGTTAAATGTAACTGCAACCGCCACCCCTACCGGCAATTGCAGCAACGGTAACCTTGGTACAGCAACTGCTACTATAACCGGTGGATTATCCTCTTACAGTTATTATTGGATTCCCGGGGGACAATCAACACCTTCCATCACTGGTCTCGGGGCCGGAACATACAAAGTAATTGTGACGGATGGAAACTGCAATAAAGATACAGCTGTGGTTACAGTTACTTCCTCAGGCGCTTTGGTTACATCTGTTACCCAAACAAATCTAAAGTGTTATGGAGGAAATACCGGATCTGCAACAATATCTGCATCAAACGGGGCTACACCTTATGCATACACATGGTCGAACGGAAATACGACAACTACAGCTACAGGATTAAGTGCCGGCAGCTTTACAGCCACGGTGACGGATGCCAACGGGTGTAAATCTATAGTGACTGTAAGTATTCCCGCTCCTCCTCAAATACCTATAAGCATCACAACAACGGGTACTCAGTGTAACAATGCGAATGGAACTGCAACAGCAACTGTTTCCGGATCAACAGGTCCATATACTTACTCCTGGTCGAATGGTACAACTTCTCAGAATGGTAATATTAATCTCCTCGCTGCCGGAACCCATACCCTTACCGTGACCGATTCCAAAGGGTGCACACAAACAGCTACAGCCAATGTGGCTCCCTCAACAAGCCCGGTAGATCCATCGTTTACACAATCTCCAAACGGAACCGTTTGTATTGGTACCAATGTGAACTTTACGAATACAGGTACACCACCGGGCACCGGCATAACCTACAATTGGCTTATTTCAACTATTACACCAGCCAATGTAAGCGGCACAACTACAAATTTTTCGTATGCATTTCTAACCGTTGGAACATACACTGTAACTCATAGTGTGAACGACGGCACCTGCAATACTTCATTAAAAAGCACAATAACAGTCATAAATTGCACAGGCCCAAATGTAACGGCAACCGGTAATTCAGTTTGCCCGGGATCCTGCGGATCAGTAACATCAAGCACTGTAGGAGGCACCGGCCCATATACCTATTTATGGAGTACCGGCGGCACAACACAAAATATAAATCCTTGTCCTGCAACTACAACAACGTATACTGTTACGATAACTGATAACACAGGAGCTACAGCCACTTCAACTGCAACAATTACAATTAACCCTGTAGTTACAGTGATCATCAATGCGACAAACTTAACCTGTAATGGAAGCAATGACGGAACAGCACAGGCAAGCGGAAGCGCCGGCACTTCACCTTACACCTATAATTGGAGTGGAGGTGTTCCAGGTTCAGGGTTCCAGGTTTCGGGTTTGTCTGCCGGAAATTATACCGTTACTGTAACGGACAACAAAGGTTGTACAGGAACTTCATCTATTACAATAGCTGCTCCACCCTTGTTGTCAGGACAGTTTTCAAAAGGTACCGCCAATTGTTCGGGTTGTGGATGTAAGGAATGGTTAATGGTGACGGCAGCAGGCGGCACAAGTCCTTACTCCTACTCCTGGACTGATGGATATGTGAACAGGTATAAAAATCAGTTATGCCCGGGTGCTTATTTGATAAATATTAAGGATAAAAACGGGTGTAGTGTTAACATAAGCCTCACGGCACCCTGACTTATCGGTTGAAATAGTTTTAGATCGAAACTAACAATTTCTTATGAAAAAAATTTCGCTTCTTTACCTGACTTTTTTCTTTCAGCAATCAATTCAGGCTCAAAGTGTCGGAGGTTCATCGGAATCTCAAACTCAAAACTGGAGCAGGAATGACATTTTCAACGACAAAGTCTTTATTGAAAACATGGGACAGTTCGATAACAGGGACAATGAACCTTCATCTGATATAAAATATGGTATTCATTGCGAGGGACAGCAGGTATACTTTAACCCCACAGGTCTGACATATAGGTATGACATAAGCGAAATTCCTGAGCTAAGGCATAAAAAACTCAACACACATACAGATGAAGAAAATTATGAAGAGCAAATGAGGAAAAATACTATCACTCGCACATACTTAATAAATATGCGTTGGTTAAATGCGAATCCTGACGCAAAAATTGTGGCGATGGATAAGGTGCCTGAATATTTTACCTATGGAGATGATAATGAATTTTACAAAGCTTCAGCTTATAAAAAAATTTTGTACAAAGAACTATACCCCCATATTGATGTTGAATATATTTTCCATGAAAAAACTGGAACAAAATATTCGTTGATTTTACATCCCGGAGCAGATTTGTCACAAGTAAAGATGCAATATTCAGGCGCAGATAATATTTCAATGGATGGACAGGGAAATATCCACCTGAAAACCAAATTGGGTGACATTATTGACCATGCTCCATTCTCCTTTTATGAATCCAACCACATCCCTGTTGAATCAGCATTTTCACTCGCAAATGATATTGTTTCATTTAAATCAGGTAAAAATATCTTTGAAAAGACAGTTATTGTTGACCCATGGACAGTGGGTGTTACTATAATATCAACCAATAAAGCCCTGGAAGTTGAAAAAGATTATAAAGGAAATATTTATGTATTGGGGGGGTCAAATAACACTGCTGCCGGACGACTACAGCTTAAAAAATACACTTCAGCAGGCGCATTGGTATGGACTTACAATCCAACCAACGGATTTAACGGACAATATGGAGCTGATCTTAAAGTGGATAAAGTCGGCAATATTTACATTGTAGGTTGGAACTCAAATCCCCAATTAATTAAATTAAATCCGGCGAGTGGAATTATCTGGACAACTCCACCGTTTTGTTCAGAAGTGTACCGCATGTCACCTTTGAATTGCGATCAATCGCGAATTGTATGTTTTGGAGGCCAGGTACAAAACAGTCCGGCAATTTATGTTAATTCGACAACAGGAGCCGTTGCCAGCACGCCTCCTTATACTTCTTTAATTAGCAATGCCGGAAATGGCGAAGATATAAGAGATTGGGTGGTTGCTCCAAATGGCAATTATTATGGTGTTACCACCGATGCAGCTGATCCGAACAGGGATCGTGTCAGAGCATACTCACCCGCACTCGCCAGCTTATGGTTTACCCATCATACTTATGCAATGGATTATTGGTTAGCCGGTTATACGGGCCTACCCGGTTCTCCCTCTTTACATTTGATCGCTGTTAGTCAGAATTTCATTTATACAACAAATGGAGCTGTTTTGGATAAAAGAGCGCTTGCGAATGGTGCCATAATTACTTCGGTTGCTATACCCGGAGGAATAAAGGCTACACTGGCCAATGGAAATTCGGGAATCATTCTTGATACATGTAATAATGTTTATGTTTCTTCGCAAACAGGTGTGTATAAGTACGATCCTAATCTTAATTTTATTTCTTTTGGAGCTACTACTGCTGCAGTTTATGACATTTGCTTGGGAAATAATGGAGAGATCGTTGCCTGTGGAAATGGGTTCCTCGCTTCTGTAAATATGCAGGCCTGCACTATTGATACCTTAAATGCCACCGTTGCTGCTGTTCCAACAGGAGGTTGCAGCAATGGCAATACAGGATCGGCTACGGTAAATGTGGTCGGAGGAAAACCTTCCTATAATTACTATTGGATCCCCGGCGGGCAAACTTCAAAAACGGTGACCGGCCTGGGAGCCGGCACATACAAAGTTGTTGTTTCGGATATTGATTGCAACACTGATACTGCATTTGTTACCATTTCAACTTCCGGAGGCGCATTATCAACCTCGGTTACGCAAACCAAAATCATGTGCAATGGCGGATCCACCGGAACGGCAACGGTTTCTGCTGGAGGGGGTACAGCTCCATATACTTATTCATGGTCTAACGGAAAAACAACTGCTATCGTTACCGGTTTAAGTGCTAATACATATACCGTAAGTGTTTTTGATGCAAATGGTTGCTCTTCTATATTAACTGTTAAAATTAATCAGGAACAGGCCTGGTCAGTTGGTATGACAATTACTCCAACTTCCTGCAACCTTGTAAATGGAAGTGTAATAGCCATGCCAACGTATAGTCCATCCGCACCGTATACTTTCACATGGTCCACCGGGGCAACAAACAATAGTTTAACCAATTTGAGTTCAGGAATCTATTCTTTAACTGTTAGTGATTCACAGGGATGTACGAAAACATTGACGGCTAATATTGCACCGTCAACTAATCCTGCATTGGCAACATTTTCAATATCGCCAAATGACACAATATGTATCGGAACAAATGTCACTTTCACAAATACCGGATCAACCGGCACGTATTATTGGGGGATTGGTACGATTAATAATGGAACTACACTTAATTCATCCTACACATTTAATACAGTCGGTACGTTTTCAGTTTTGCATAGGGTAAATACAGGCGGGTGTTCTGATATAATAATCACTCCCATAACTGTAGTAAACTGTACTTCAACATCTCCAGGTCTAACTTCATCGGGCGGAGGATGTGTTAATAGCGGAGATTGCAGTAAAGCCCTTGTATCGGCAGCCACGGGCGGAACACCTCCATATACTTATAGCTGGAGTAACGGAGCTACAACTTCTTCCATTTATCCCTGTGCAACAAGCAATACAACATATACCGTTACTGTAACAGATGCTGTGGCTGTAACAAGCACAACAACTGTTGCTATTTCAATTAATCCTGCGGCGACATTCTCACAATCTCCTGGAGGAACAACTTGCAAAGGAAGTCTGGTTAACTTTACCCATACTGGTACAACCGGAACACACAGCTGGCTCATTTCTCCTTTAAATCCAAACGTGAGCGGAACAACCACAAACTTCTCCTACACCTTTTTAACGGCAGGATCTTATACCGTTTCTCATACTGTGACAAGTGGCAGCTGCAATGCCAGCATAACCGGCACAGTAACTGTTGTTGATTGCAGCAGCGGTCCGGCTGTGGCAGCTACAGGTAGTTCGGTATGCGCCGGCATATGTGCCTCTGTAACTTCTATTGGAACAGGTGGTACAAGCCCATACACTTATTCATGGAGTACAGGTGCTACTACTCAAAACATCAACCCCTGCCCTTCTTCTACTACGACATATACAGTAACAATCAAAGATAACGGAGGCAATTCATCCACATCAACAGCCGTTGTCACGATCAACCCTTCCGTTACACTTTCAACTTCTACAACCAATGTAAGTTGTTATGGTGGAACTGATGGCAATATAATAGCAAATCCGTTAACAGGTACGCCCAACTATACTTATAATTGGAGCGGAGGTGTTCCGGGTTCAGGCTTCCAGGTTTCGGGTTTGTCTGCCGGAAATTATACCGTTACTGTTACAGACAACAAAGGTTGTACAGGTACCTCAACCGTAGCAATAGCTGCTCCACCTATATTATCAGGACAATTTTCAAAAGGTACCGCCAATTGTTCAGGTTGTGGATGCAAGGAATGGTTAATGGTGATGGCAGCAGGCGGCACAAGCCCTTACTCCTACTTATGGCCAGATGGGTATGTGAACAAGTATAAAAATCAGTTATGCCCGGGTGCTTATTTGATAAATATTAAGGATAAAAACGGGTGCAGTATAAATATAAATCTTACTACGCCCTGATTTGTTGCGCTTTCTTTCGGATTATTTCAGCAATAGGACGATCCTCTATTTTACTTTCTATCCATGAAATAATATCAACAAAGCCAAATATTACTTCATCCGTTGAGCAATCAAAGTGTTCGAGTTTATTTTTGAGAACAGATAAATCGCGATTGTATCTTTCTATAGTTTGATCTTTATTGAGCTTTTCAAAATATGAAATGATTAACAGTAAATACTTTTTATTTTCTCTCTGGGTTAAATATTTCTTTCGGCGGGACAAAGAACGGAGAATGCTTTCAACAATAGCATGATCTCCCGTATCAAAGCCAATCATACACTTCATTACATTTGCCATTATTAGCATTTCAGCGAACACTTCATAATTTTCAAATTCGGAAATGATCCTGTTACACCAACTGAAAGCCTGCCTGCATTTTCCAACAACAAACAATAGAGATGCAATACGAAACATTATTACCATTTTAAGTAAGGGGGAACGAATGCCTGATAATATTTTACGAATTCCATTCTGTTTAATAATGTCATCAATATATTTTGCTGAATTTTCGGGTAACATTTTCCTACATAATTCTAAAGTAGCTGAAAGAGAGAGAGCATCCCTATATAGGCCGGT
>JAEUTS010000208.1 GCA_016787005.1 Bacteroidia bacterium | reverse complement strand
ATTGGTTTGAGAAGCCGTGGTTGTTATCGCTCCCGGATCACTTTTAACTGTATCTGTAAACATTTTTACACAACCGTAGTTGTCTCGTAAGGTTACAGTATATATTCCAGCACCTGCGGTTATTGTACTGGTGATTTTTCCGCCGGGACTCCAGCTATACGTATAAGGTGCAGATCCGCCTGAAGCAATAATTGAAGCGGTTCCCAGCGTATTGCATTTGGCGTTTGTTGAAGTAACTGTTGCAGTAAGTGCAGGGGCCTGAAGAATTGTTGTTGTAGATGTTGAAACACACGAAAGGGCATCTGTAACGGATACAGTAAATGTTCCTGCGCAAAGATTTGTGACGCTGGAAGTAGTTTGTCCGCCGCTCCATGAATATGTATATGGCGCGGTTCCAGCAGCCAATGCAGTTGCTGTGCCATCACAGGCTCCGTTACATGTTACATTTTTTACTCCGTTCACCGTCACATTGCATGTTGCAACAACCGTAGCTGTTGCGGTTTTGGAGCATCCGTTTAAATCAGTAACAGTCACTGTGTAAATGCCAAAACCAAGGCCTGTAATTGTCTTCGTGCTTCCGGCATTGCTCCAGCTATAAGAATAGGCAGGTGTTCCTCCGGTTGGATTTGCTGTTGCTGTAGTTGTTGTTGAGGTTGTTGTTACGGTCAGAACTGCCGGTTCTGTGACAGTTGCAGTGCCGGTCCTGGAACAGCTGTTTGCATCATATACGGTTACTGTATAGGTTCCTGCACCTATTCCTGAATTCAGTTGAGTAGTTGCCCCATTGCTCCATATATAGGTATAAGGACTGGTGCCCCCGCTAGTGGTAGCATTAATAGATCCTGTATTGGAGCCATTGCACTTGGCCGGTACTCCTATTAAACCAAATCCACCTCCCAAAGTTATAGCTGGAGGTTGGGTTATTAAAAAGGAACGACTTGAAGTACATCCGCCCGCATCTGTAATTGTAACGTTATAGGTTCCGGTAGATAAACCTGTTCTGGATGAAGTCGTTTGTCCACCAGGGCTCCATGAGTAGGTATAAGGATTGGTTCCTCCTGAAGGAGAAACAGCTATTGAGCCATTACTGAGACCATTGCAACTGATATTTACCTGGGAAGCTGCAGTAGTTATTGCTCCGGGGTCGCTGCCAATGGTATCAATATACACTTTAATACAACCATATGAATCCCTTAATGTTACAGTATAGATTCCGGCTCCTGCCGATATCGTACTGCCGGTTTTTCCGCCGGGATTCCAGGTGAAAAAGTAGGGAGAGGAACCTCCGGTCGCAGTTATTGTAGCAGTTCCGGGAGTATTGCATTTGGCGTTTGTAGTAGAAGTCGTTCCTTTTAGAACAGGGGCTTGAAGTATAGTAGCCACGGTTGTGATATTACAAGTATTGGCATCTTTAACTGTCAGAGTATAGACGCCTGCACAAAAATTTGTAACATTTGCACTGGTTTGTCCACCACTCCAGGAATAGGTGTATGGTGCGGTCCCGCCAAATGTTAATGCATTCGCGGTTCCGTCACAAGCACCATTACAGGTTACATTTTTTATCCCTGCTAAAAACACATTACATTGAGCGCTGGTTTTGTAAATAGGGTAAAACAGAATAATTGACAGGCAGAAAAGTTGAGTAATTTTTTTCATTTATTTATGTTTTTTGTTTTTAAATGTCGGATGCCAGCTTGTCGGCAGACAGAGAATGAATCACTTCCATTTTCGGTTTGTATCGGATAAGTTGAAACGATTATTTGATGATATTTATTAAAAAATTGAATTAAGCTAATTTATAAAATATATTCATCTGGGCAAGTGTCTTGTGTAGATTTTTGCATGATACATATTGTTTTTTAATTGCAAAGGGTTTCCTTTTATAGAAGGAAGCAGTTCTTTTGGAAAGATCAGGAAATCAGTAATTGCTAAGGGTTGCTCAGGTCTATTGAGGCACAAGCATTTGGGGTAACGTATAGGCGATAACGCGGCTATGTGACCCGCAGATAAGCAATGGTTGAGCTTGCTTTGCTAAACGATCTATACAGAATTGAGTAGTTCCGTTGCAGGGGAAACCCTTTTCAGGTATTCCATCGGAATTGAATAGGTATAATTCACCTGTGGTTGTTGAAGTTACCCCGATCTTAACAACGCTGTCATTTGTCATAAATACCTGCGGTGCAAGTGATATTGGTTCTTTAAAACCATAGTTGAATAATAAATTATTTTTTCCGGAGAATACCGATAGTTCATGACCCGCTATAAATATATTTTCCGGGCCATTTTTGTTTGCCTGAGCCAAATAGGCAAATAACGGGGCTTCATCAAAATCTTTCAGGTGGCCTTCGCGCTTTTCGCCTGAAAGGTTTATTGAGTGTATAGTCCCTGAACTATCACATGTAATTAACCTGGTTTCAATTAATGTATTTCCTTTTTTTAAAGCGAAATTTTTTACAGGGGGACTAAATTTTTCATTGAGGTCAAGCCGCTCATTTCCCTGCCGGTCCAACGCATATATTTTACCTTGTTCATCCACAATAAGTAAATAGTCCTTCTCATCAATGTTAATGTGTTGAAGTGCTGCATATACTATGCTATTTGTGCCCTTGAAATCCCACTGTTTAACCTGTTCTCCGTTTGTACCGTAATTGCAGATCATTTTATTTTCACAAGCCAGCAGAATGCGATACTCTCTTTTGTTTTCGTAATCAAATACATTTAAGCCATTCGTGGCCGGCGATTTTAATTCTATCGGAAAATTATCCACATCATTCCCTTTACGATCAACAAGGTAGATGAATGATCTTGTGTTGAACAGCATCTGAAGTTTGTTGTTTTTCTTTGCATCTACCTGGTAAACATTACTTATTATTTTTTCGGGCAGGTGTTTTTTCCATAAAATTTTCCCTGTTTTGCTAATAAGATATATTGTATTCGCGTCATCCTGGATAAATAATTCCTTTTCATCGGTCAGATGATTAGTTACAATTGAAGGCGCAGAGCTGATCGTGGTGTCAAGTAGGGTTTCCCATGCTGGAACCAGTGTTTCGTTTTGATCGGAGTTGTATTTTACATAAGCATTGGTATAAAAGAAGGTAGAGGTTGAACTAAACTGAAATGCAAAACTTTCGATGTTCTTTAATGTACTTATGCTGTTTTCCCAGTCCTTAATATAATGATCATCAAGCAAACTTTCAATCATGGAAGTTGATCGGTTGAATGAGCTGTAAAGAAAAATATTTGATTCGGATGAGAAGTTTTCAGATAGCGTAGTAAAGTTTACTTTGTTTTCCAGTGTTTTTCCGTTTTCAAAATCATTAACCAGATTTTTCAGGGCTTCAACAGAATTTGCGAATACAAGGTAGTTATCCAGTTTGGTGAAGTAGTTTTCTTTTACCGGCTCAAAGCTTTGACCTAACAGGCTTGAAAGAAGATTGCGGATCGGTAAATGTAAAATAGAGTAACCACGGTACATGGCCGTATCACGTTTCAGCCTTTGTTTTTTAGTAATGCTGTCACTCAATTCCCTTATTATTTCTAATGACCTTTCCGCATCCGCTACCCTAAAAACAGCATAGCTGTTCGAAGTGTGATCACCTTTAGCAGATGGCTTAATAAACAAGCCCATTTCCTTTTCTATCAGGTCAAGAAATTGCCGGTCAATATCAATGTGGTAATCGCTTTTTAACAGGGCAATATTTTTTTGATAGTCAAAAAAGATATGTTGGCTCTCGAGGTATTTTTTGTAGGCATTGTAATAAGTTTTAAAATTGCTTATTCCGAAATGCAGAAGCAGGGCGGTATTTTCGGGAATGATTTTAATCATGTCAATACGCTGTGGCTCCTGTTCTTTGAACAGGTTAAGGAAATTATTGGCCGAATCGACCGAAGCTGAAAAGCCATTGAATGTAAGGGCGTCTTTTTTTACCGTTCCGTCAAGTACGATCCAATCGTTAAAATATTTTAACGAGTATAAAAACGACTGGTGACTGTTATTTATAAAGCGATCAAGGTATCCGGGAAGAAGATTCAGATTAAGATATAAATTAAGATCGGATGCCGCTGACTGAGCCCTGATTAAGCGTTCAAAAGTCGGATTGTTTAGCAGGGAGTTGTTTATATTAAGCTGTCGTATGGCATCCTCCAGCAGCATGCCGCTAAAGCTTAACAGGAGTGTGTTTTTTTGTACAGTATAATTGAGAGATCCTTCGTTTAATGTGATGCTTGAAATAGAAGCTTCATCATAATTGCGTTGTTTTATTTCCGCATTGCCGGCACTTTTTTTTATCAGTTCGTCAATGTCAGTTCTGTTGATGTTTGGTGGGATGCTGAGTGTAAAAAGAAAACTGTATTCATTTACACTGGCCGGGTGTACAGATATAATCAGGGAAATACTGTCGGAATATGAATTAATCTTATGATTGCTTAATAATAAGGAATCGATGGTGTTAATCTGCTTGTCAAGTTTTTTGAAAAGGTCAATTGAAGTTAACTCCTGCCAGAAATCATTATCGGAGCATAGTTTTTGTTTGAGACTTTTCGGATGCCTGGTCTCAACAATAAAAGCGGCGTTAATGGGTATGGCACGTATGGTTTCATTAAGTTTAGTGACAGGTTGCTGCGGGCGAAAGTACCACCATAGGCTGCCCGAAACCACGAGCAGAAGAAGTGCAATAGCAATTAAGGTTTTTTTAAACATACTCCGCTTAAATTATTAAGCGATTTGCGGGCAAAGTTAGGTAAAAAGTCAGAAAGAAAATTTCAATTGGTCGGGAAGTAGTCGGAAACTTTTACGGTGATGTTCTGTAGCGCCAAATTCTGCTATAGCTTTTCGATGTTTTTCAGTGCCATAGCCTTTATTATTTAACCAGTGATACTGCGGAAATTGTTCGTGTAATTGATCCATAAGATCATCACGGTATGTTTTTGCAAGTATGGATGCGGCAGCGATCGATAAATATTTACCATCGCCTTTGATTATACATTGATGAGGGATAGTGTTGTAAGGTTTAAAACGGTTGCCATCTATGAGGAGCAGTTCGGGACTTGTTTTCAGATCGGCAATTGCCTTATGCATCGCGAGGAAGGAGGCGTTCAAAATGTTGATCGAGTCAATTTCATCAACACTTACCTGCGCTACAGCCCATGCAAGGGCTTCCTGTTCAATAACAGGTCTCAGTTCTTTACGTTGTGCATCACTCAATTTTTTTGAATCGTCCAGTAATTTATTTTTGAAATTTTTTGGAAGTATGACGGCAGCAGCGAAAACCGGACCCGAAAGACAGCCTCTGCCGGCTTCGTCGCAGCCGGCTTCAATCAGGGTTTTATCGAAGTAAGATTTCAGCATTCATGAGCTACATAAAAAAAGGGATACAATCGCATCCCTTTTTATGATCAGGTTGATGTTACTACTACGCCTATTGGCTTCGTAGTACTCAGTGTTTTATTTCACAACCGCTTTATTCATATTGTCAAGTACATCCATCACTTCTTTAACCGATTTAGCAGAAGCATTCAGCAGGGCTTTTTCTTCAGCGTTCAGTTTAAGTTCGATGATCTGTTCAATGCCGTTCTTCCCTAATTTAACGGGAACACCGAGGTAAACATTTTTTAAACCATATTCACCTTGCAGCCATGCGCAAACCGGGAAAATGCGTTTCTGATCACGTACAATGGCTTCAACCATCTGTGCCGCTGAGGCGCCCGGTGCATACCATGCCGAAGTGCCAAGCAGGTTGACAATTTCTCCTCCGCCTTTTTTAGTGCGTTCAATAATTGCGTCCAGTTTATCTTTTGCGATTAGCTCAGTTACCGGGATGCCACCAACAGTAGTGTAGCGGGGTAGGGGAACCATAGTATCTCCGTGCCCGCCCATTAATACAGCCTGGATATCTTTAGGTGAACAGTTCAGAGCCTCCGCTAAAAATGCTTTGTAGCGGGCCGTGTCTAAAATGCCGGCCATACCAAAAACACGTTTTGCGTCTATTCGTGCAGTTAGGTAGGCGCAATAGGTCATTACATCAAGCGGGTTAGATACCACAATGATAATGGCATTGGGAGAATGTTTTATGATATTTTCTGTAACCGATTTAACAATACCGGCATTGGTAGAAATAAGGTCATCACGGCTCATGCCGGGTTTGCGAGGCAGGCCTGAAGTAATAACAACAACTTCAGAATTGGCAGTTTTGCTGTAATCGTTGGTAGAACCTTTAATACGGGTATCATACATGTTTACGGGCGATGTTTGCCAGATATCCAGTGCTTTGCCTTCGGCATAATTTTCTTTTATATCAACCAGAATCACTTCATTGGCTAATTCTTTATGAGCTATAACATCGGCACAAGTCGCTCCTACATTTCCTGCACCTACTACAGTTATTTTCATTCGATTATTTATTTAGGTTATTATTGATGCTTACGAAATTATTAAAACAAATTGAAAATCATGCATTTTTTTGAATAAAACCTTCATTACTTAAGGCTTGTTTAAAGGATTTTATTTTTAAGCGCCAATTACCTATATTTATAGTAGGAAAGCAGACGGCAATTAAATGGCAATATTTTTTTAGTATGCATAACAGTATAAATGTGGCGCATTCCTGTCAGCCAACAGGTATTATTTGACTTTAAAAACTAAAATTACTTATCCATGAAATAGCCATCACGCCAATGGCGTGACCAACCGAAATGAATAAAACGCA
>JAEUTS010000147.1 GCA_016787005.1 Bacteroidia bacterium | reverse complement strand
GAACTTCAATGACAAATCCATCAGGTTCAACTCAGTACATTGTTGGAAAAATGTTCAAAGACGAAAAAACAGCATACCGTGCTGCTTTGGGTTTGAATTTTGGTTCTTCAACAATAAAAAACAACGTGTATGATGACCAGGTTGGTGTTGCTACACCAGATCCAAACAAAACTGTTGAGGATTCTTACAAACAGTCATCTAACATGATTACCCTTGGTGCTGGTCTTGAAAAAAGAAGAGGCTCTACCCGTTTGCAAGGGTATTATGGTGGTATGTTGATGATCAACTTTGGTGGTGGCAAAAATACCTATACTTATGGTAATGCTATGTCTACAACAAATTCATCTCCTACTTCTACTACCAATTGGTCGTCAAAAACATCAGCTGCATCAGCATCAAGGACAACTGAGAGTAAGAATGGTTCTACTTTTGGTCTTGGTTTGAACGGGTTTATTGGTGCCGAATATTTCATTGCGCCTAAAATTTCTGTAGGTGCTGAATACTGGTGGGGTGTTAATTTCAGTTCTACGGGCGAAGGCTCATCTACATCTGAAACAGTTTCTGCAGGTGCAGTTAAAACTACTACTAGTAAAATGGCAGGTGGCAGCTCTTTTGGAATTGGTAACAGCGTAAGCTCTATCATGGTTAACTTCCACTTCTAAGTCGAAGAAAATTTTAAAACAGAAGCCCCCTTCCGAGTAATCGGAAGGGGGCTTCTGTTTTGCATATGGTTGATGTTATAATAAATTAACAAATGAAACCTGCCTGCGGGCCGAACTGCCCCTTCGGCAGGCAGGCCTGAAACTTTTTTTAACTATTTAAACCTTCTTTGCGTTTCCCTTTCAAGGTCGCGCTTTTTAATATCATCGCGTTTATCAAACACTTTCTTTCCCTTTGCCAGTGCTATTTCCAGCTTGGCCAGTCCTTTATCATTAATAAATAAGCGAAGCGGGATCACGGTTAATCCTTTATCTTTTAACTGGTATTGTAATTTGTCCAGCTCGCTTTTATTAAGTAGTAATTTACGGTCGCGCTTGGTTGGATGATTGTTGTAAGTGCCTTGTTTGTATTCGGCAATATGCATATTTCTCACAAATAATTCGTTGTCAATAAAGGTGCAAAAGGCCTCGTTAATGCCGGCCTGGTTTTCGCGGATGGATTTTATTTCCGTACCATATAGTTGAATTCCCGCTACGTAACTGTCAATAAAGCTATATTCAAACGAAGCCTTTTTGTTTTTTATGTTTATATTTTCTCTGTCAGCCATAAAAAGTGATACATCAAATTTACTATTTATACTGAAGGAACTTTACTTTAAGGATTTTGATTTTGAGGGTTATACTGCGACGGCTTAAAATCCGCATTAGCTGTATTTAAAGGCCGGAAGTCCGAAGTCCGAAGCTTGAAGTCTTACCATTTCCGACTTTCGGCTCCCGATTCCCGACTCCTAACTCCTGACTTCGGTCTTCCGACTCCCGACTTCAAAGCGTTTCATTATAGTATGGCAGCCAAATTTTGCGAGGCATAAATTGCTTAATTTAACTGTTATCCGGAGGCAATAGGGCATCGATTGAATTATTATTTAAACCTAACTTTGGTGAGATATGCAAGCTTCTGACTTTCAGTGGCTAACTTTGAACTTTGAACCCTAAACTTTGAACATTTAAAGGCTTGTATTCTTTCATAATAAATACTTTTTATTTCAAATTATTTGTTATTTTAGCGCCCGTTATTAAAC
Organism: Bacteroidia bacterium; assembly: GCA_016787005.1. Lineage (GTDB taxonomy): Bacteria > Bacteroidota > Bacteroidia > JABDFU01 > JABDFU01 > JABDFU01. The sequence continues at coordinate 644 of JAEUTS010000147.1, read as the reverse complement.
CAAACGCCTAAACCAACTATTCTCATGAAAATTACAAAACTAGCCTTCATTGCACTGGCAAGTGTTATTGTTTTTTCCGTTAGCGCTTTCGCTCAAAAAAACTTTATAAAAGATGCAGATAAATCATTCAAATCCCGCGAATACTTTACTGCAATTGAGTTGTATAAAAAAGCCTATGCTGCCTCTAATAAGAAAGAAGATAAAGCCAGGATAATTTTTCAGACTGCTGAATGTTATCGTTTGATAAACGATAATAAAAGCGCTGAACAATGGTACGATAAGGCTATCCAGGCGAAATACCCTGACTCAAAAGCATTGTTGTATTTGGCCGATGCCAAAAAAATAAATGGAAAATACGATGAGGCTTTGGTTCAATATAACAAATACAAAAAACAAGTCCCCGAAGATCCAAGAGGAGAAAATGGTGCTAAGTCGTGCGAACTGGCTCAAAAGTGGAAAGATTCTCCAACTCGTATGAAAGTTGAGCCTGTTGCGCAGATTAACTCAAAACAACTCGATTTCAGTCCATCATACATCGATAAAAAATATACATCACTTTATTTCACCTCTACCCGTGAAGGTGCAACAGGCGGGAAAATGGACGGTGGTATAGGTCAAAACTTCAGTGATATTTTTGAAACAAA
>JAEUTS010000109.1 GCA_016787005.1 Bacteroidia bacterium | reverse complement strand
AGCCCCAGGATGTGACGAGCCGACATCGAGGTGCCAAACCACTCCGTCGATGTGAGCTCTTGGGAGTGATCAGCCTGTTATCCCCGGCGTACCTTTTATCCTTTGAGCGATGGCCCTTCCATGCGGAACCACCGGATCACTTTATCCTACTTTCGTACCTGCTCGACTTGTCGGTCTCACAGTCAAGCACCCTTATGCTAATGCACTCTACGTACGGTTACCAAGCGTACTGAGGGTACCTTTGAAAGCCTCCGATACTCTTTTGGAGGCGACCACCCCAGTCAAACTACCCACCATGCAATGTCCTCCGTTGTACGGAGTTAGACTCCGAATAAATCAAGGCTGGTATTTCACATTGCGACTCCACGAGGGCTGGCGCCCCCGCTTCAAAGTCTCCCAGCTATACTACACATGATTTATCCAAAGTCAATGCAAAGCTATAGTAAAGGTGCACGGGGTCTTTCCGTCCCGTTGCGGGTACTCGGCGTCTTCACCGAGACCACAATTTCACCGAGCTCGTGGCTGAGACAGCGCTCAGATCGTTACACCATTCGTGCAGGTCGGAACTTACCCGACAAGGAATTTCGCTACCTTAGGACCGTTATAGTTACGGCCGCCGTTTACTGGGGCTTCGATTCAAAGCTTTGACTTGCGTCTGACCTCTCCTCTTAACCTTCCAGCACCGGGCAGGTGTCAGGCCTTATACATCATCTTTCGATTTAGCAAAGCCATGTGTTTTTGATAAACAGTCGCCAGAGCCATTTTATTGAAACCCTCCGAAGAGGGTACCCTTTATCCCGAAGTTACAGGGTTAATTTGCCTAGTTCCTTAGCCACGGATCACTCGAGCACCTCAGGATTCTCTCCTTGACTACCTGTGTCGGTTTGCGGTACGGGTTGCTTTTACCTGAAGCTTAGAGGTTTTTCTTGGAAGTTTGATTAGATCCATATCCGCTTGCCCGAAGGCTCGCGGTACTATCGGGTTTCAGCATCCCTGGCGGGTTTTCCTACCAAAGATATACCTACACCCTTAAACGTACTATTCCGTCAGTACGCAGGATTTTCACTACTTCGTCACCCCATAGCAGTAAAGCAAGTACAGGATTATTAACCTGTTGTCCATCGACTTTTCCATTCGGATACGCCTTAGGTCCCGACTAACCCTGATTCGATTAACGTTGATCAGGAAACCTTAGTCTATCGGTGTGGGGGTTTCTCGCCCCCATTATCGTTACTTATGCCTACATTTGCTTTTCTAACTGCTCCAGCATGGCTTACGCCACACCTTCAGTGCTGTTAGAATGCTCCCCTACCACTGTACATTACTGTACAATTCATGGCTTCGGTACTGTGTTTGATGCCCGCTTATTATCCACGCCCAATCGCTCGACTAGTGAGCTGTTACGCACTCTTTAAATGAATTGCTGCTTCCAAGCAAACATCCTAGCTGTCAATGCAATCGGACCACGTTACAACAACTTAACACAGATTTTGGGACCTTAGCCGATGATCTGGATTCTTCTCCTCTCGTCCACGGACCTTAGCACCCGTGGGCTCACTCCTGAGTATATTTCATAGCATTCGGAGTTTGTCTGGATTTGGTAGGCGATGAAGCCCCCTAGTCCAATCAGTAGCTCTACCTCTATGAAACTTAACCTCAAGGCTGTTCCTAAAAACATTTCGGGGAGTACGAGCTATTTCCCAGTTTGATTAGCCTTTCACCCCTACCCACAACTCATCCGAGAGCTTTTCAACGCTCACCAGTTCGGACCTCCATAGTGTGTTACCACTACTTCATCCTGGTCATGGGTAGATCACAAGGTTTCGCGTCTACCCCCTCTGACTATTCGCCCTATTCAGACTTGCTTTCGCTTCGGCTACAGACCTTTGGTCTTTAACCTTGCCAGAGAGGAGTAACTCGTAGGCTCATTATGCAAAAGGCACGTAGTCACAGCACGAAGCTGCTCCTACCGCTTGTAAGCGTACGGTTTCAGGTTCTATTTCACTCCGCTATTCGCGGTTCTTTTCACCTTTCCTTCACAGTACTAGTTCGCTATCGGTCTCTCTTAAGTATTTAGCCTTACCAGATGGTCCTGGTGGATTCCTGCAAGATTTCTCGTGTCTCGCAGTACTCAGGATACTACTAGGTAGCAAATTTATTTCGTGTACGGGGTTATCACCCTCTATGACGCAACTTTCCAGAAGCTTCCACTATAAATTTACAGTCCACATTGTAGTCCTACAACCCCAACATTGCCGTAACAATATTGGTTTGGGCTATTCCCGTTTCGCTCGCCACTACTAGGGGAATCACTTAATTGTTTTCTTTTCCTCCAGGTACTTAGATGTTTCAGTTCCCTGGGTTAGCATCCTTTCGGATGATATACCTTCAGTATATCGGGTTTCCCCATTCGGAAATCTTCGGATCGATTTGTATTTGCCAATCCCCGAAGCTTATCGCAGCTTATCACGTCCTTCATCGCCTAAGAGAGCCAAGGCATTCACCGTACGCCCTTATTAACTTTCTTATTAATTACTCGTATCTACTATAGTAAACAATTACTATTGTGTATTTTCTTTCAATATGTCAAAGAACTTAGCCACGCATAAGCGTGGTAGTGGAGAATAACGGATTCGAACCGATGACCCCCTGCGTGCAAGGCAGGTGCTCTAGCCAGCTGAGCTAATTCCCCAATTCGAGTTGATGGTAGTCCCGAGCAGATTTGAACTGCTGACCCCTACATTATCAGTGTAGTGCTCTAACCAACTGAGCTACGGGACTATTACTTAAGGTTAAAAGTTAAAAGTTAAAAATCAAAAGTTGATAGCTTTTGGCTTCTGGCTTTTTGGCTTTTGCCTTTAATCCTTTCGCGCTATTGGGTAAATGCACCCTGAGCTCGTTATTGGGTATTTTTAAAATAATTGAAGCAAAAAAAGGTGAGCAAGTAAATCACGCCGAGGCGCAATAAACAAATCTTCTCTAGAAAGGAGGTGTTCCAGCCGCACCTTCCGGTACGGCTACCTTGTTACGACTTAGCCCCAGTCATTGATTTTACCCTAGGCAACGCCTTGCGGCAATCGACTTTAGGTACCCTCAACTCCCATGGCTTGACGGGCGGTGTGTACAAGGCCCGGGAACGTATTCACCGCGCCATTGCTGATGCGCGATTACTAGCGAATCCAGCTTCATGAAGTCGAGTTGCAGACTTCAATCCGAACTGAGATAAGTTTTCGAGATTAGCATCACATCGCTGTGTAGCTGCCCTTTGTACTTACCATTGTAGCACGTGTGTAGCCCAGGACGTAAGGGCCGTGCTGACTTGACGTCATCCCCACCTTCCTCACCGCTTACGCGGGCAGTTTCTCCAGAGTCCCCGACATTACTCGCTGGCAACTGGAAATAGGGGTTGCGCTCGTTGCGGGACTTAACCCAACACCTCACGGCACGAGCTGACGACAGCCATGCAGCACCTAGTTTTGTGTCTTGCGAAAGCCACCTTTCGGCAGCGGTCACTAACTTTCAAGCCCTGGTAAGGTTCCTCGCGTATCATCGAATTAAACCACATGCTCCTCCGCTTGTGCGGGCCCCCGTCAATTCCTTTGAGTTTCAATCTTGCGATCGTACTCCCCAGGTGGATCACTTAACGCTTTTGCTTGGACGCTGACAGTGTATCGCCAACATCGAGTGATCATCGTTTAGGGCGTGGACTACCAGGGTATCTAATCCTGTTTGATCCCCACGCTTTCGTGCATCAGCGTCAATAACAATTTTGTGAGCTGCCTTCGCAATCGGTGTTCTGTGCCATATCTAAGTATTTCACCACTACATGGCACATTCCGCCCACATCAGTTGCATTCAAGAACGACAGTATCAATGGCAGTTCTGCAGTTAAGCTGCAGGATTTCACCACTGACTTATCATTCCGCCTACGCACCCTTTAAACCCAATGAATCCGGATAACGCTCGGGTCCTTCGTATTACCGCGGCTGCTGGCACGAAGTTAGCCGACCCTTATTCTAACGGTACTATCAGCCTCGTACACGTACGAGGGGTTTCTCCCGTTCAAAAGAAGTTTACGACGCATAGCGCCTTCATCCTTCACGCGGCATGGCTGGATCAGTGTTGCCACCATTGTCCAATATTCCTTACTGCTGCCTCCCGTAGGAGTCTGGTCCGTGTCTCAGTACCAGTGTGGGGGATAATCCTCTCAGATCCCCTATGCATCGTAGCCTTGGTGAGCCATTACCTCACCAACTAGCTAATGCAACGCATGCCCATCCATAACCACCGTAGTTTTAATAATAAAGAGATGCCTCTTCACTATACTATGGAGTATTAATCCGAATTTCTTCGGGCTATCCTCCAGTTATGGGTAGGTTGCATACGTGTTACGCACCCGTGCGCCACTCGTCAGCATGTATTGCTACACCTGTTACCGTTCGACTTGCATGTATTAGGCCTGCCGCTAGCGTTCATCCTGAGCCAGGATCAAACTCTCCATTGTAAGTTTGATATTGTTTTCCAATTTAATGGAATGCTTCAAGATTTGTTTCTCATTGACTGCAAATAAGAATTTGCAATCAAAGGATACTTACTCTATTCCTTTTTTGTGCTTCAATATTTTCAAAGAACGTTTAATATATAATTCCATTTAAGGAACCAAAAATATTAATCGATACAAGAACTTTACTTAAACCCTTTTTTAAAGGGAGGGCAAAGCTACAAACGTTTTATTAATCTGCAAATATTATTTACAAATTGTTATTAAAATATTTGTCTTTTTTTAAGGAACGTTTTTCTTAAAAGGGTTGCAAATGTATATTGTTTGTCTTGATCTACAAACATATTCTTCACAAATTATTATAATCGCCTCATAATCAGCAAGAAAAACTACGGGGTTGAAATTGAAACAGGAAGTATTTTACCATTAAAGTGCTGGTTACCGGCTAAAGCAAAGTTTGCCACAAAATCAGCCATTTGGATAGCAGATAAAGGCGCTTTATAGCCGGGAAAGGCCTTTTGGAGCATTTCGGTTTGGACGGAACCCAGTGCAAGACAATTAACGGAGATATTAAATTGCTTTAGTTCCTGAGCAAGGCACTCAGTCAATACAGCAACGGCCCCTTTACTTGAACTATATGCAGAAAGCCCTGAAAACTTAACGCTTCCCTGCACTCCACCCATGCTGCTAATGTTAACAATATGCGAACCCCGCTTTTGTCTTTTCAATAAAGGGATCAGATCACGAATAAGCCTATAAACGCTAAGTACATTTACATTGTACACATTTTCCAATTCTTTATCACTTGTACTTTGAATGGGCTTATTGACAATGGCACCTGCATTATTAATAAGAATGTCGATAAATTTAAATTGCTTTTGTATAAACGGGATAAGTTTTTTTTTCATGTTCCTATCGGCCAGATCAATCGCAACAATATATACATTGCCTCTATTGCACTCTCTCTTCAACTTTTCAAGCGCACCTCTATTTCTCGCCAATGCAATTATCTTATTACCGGTATCAGCAGCCAAAATTTTTACCGTTTCATAACCAATTCCGCGACTAGCACCTGTTACAATTATGTTCATATATAAACTTTAAAATGTTACACGAATATACCGCTGTATTTTCTTAATTTTACAAGAGATGAAAAAAATAATTGTTGAGTCTTTATTTCTGCTTTGTATACTTACATTAAACACTCTTGCACAGAATCCTGTCGTTAAACCGGCAGATGAAATACCAAAAGGCTTTCAATGGAGCAAGGTGTTTGTAGGTGGAAACATCGGAGCACAATTTGGAAGTATAACTGTTGTTAACATTTCTCCTATCATTGGATACAGAATAACCGATCGTTTGGCTGCCGGCGTTGGTGCTACCTATATATATTACAATTATAAAGCACTTCGATTCAGTTCAAGTATATATGGAGGAAGTGTTTTCGGAAGATTTTATCTGCTTGAAAATATTTTTGCGCATGCAGAATACGAATTACTTAATGTTGATTCTTACGATTTCCCAGGCACACGAACGAATATTGAAAATATTTACGTTGGCGGCGGATTCCGTCAGGCTTTAGGAGGGCGATCATACATGACCATTATGGCCTTATGGAATATTAATGAGTCGAAGTATTCGCCTTATGGTAATCCGATAATACGAATGGGATTTAGTTTTGGACTTTAACACTATCCTTTACTCTCCAAAGGAGAGGGTTCTATTACAGAAGAAACTATAGATATTTAATTGCATGCAGAAATTTTTCCTAATAACTTTTATTTCATTAGCTGGGAAAATTGCATGCGCTCAAAATACGATTCAATCACCATTTGATATTTATGGTCCGCAGAACGCCCCCGTTTACAAAGACCTGAAAGACGCTATTAAGGACAATGAACGTGTTTATAAGTTAAATCTGACCAATCAGATACTTGACCCTAAGCTATATGCCAAGTTTGGCAAGCTCACTAATTTACAAGCATTGGCGTTAAACAATGTCAACATTACTTCGCTTCCTGAAGAGATGAGTAATTTCAAAAGTCTGATGTACTTTTCAACACGGGGTAATGAGATCGGATCATTGCCAAAAGGCTTTGGGAACATGAGCAGCCTTATGCATTTGGAAATATATGACACCAAACTGGATTCATTACCCATAGAGATTGGTTATCTAAACCGGTTAAAAATATTTCACATTCAGAGTAATAAAGATACGCTTACTCTACCCCACTCTATTGGTTATATGAATGCTTTGAGTGAGTTACTAGTTTATAATACTATTCTTGATACTCTTCCAAAAGAACTTTCGCTGCTTAAAAGTTTAAGGTCATTAACGGTAGTTCAATGCGGCCTGAAAGAAATTCCAAAAAATTTCGGAAAGCTGGATGGACTGGAGGAATTGGTTTTGGACAACAACTCTATTGAAAATCTGCCTGTATCAGTTTATCATTTAAAAAATCTTCAATACTTGTCTATCAAGAATAACAAATTCTCAAAAATTTCAGACCATGTTTGTTACCTAAAAAGTTTAAGTATACTGGATGCGCGGGGAAACTCCCTCAATGAGGATGATATAAATATTATCAAAACCCTTTTGCCCGGGTGTAAGGTTTTATGGAAATGACACTTCAACTTCTCTCAATTTGACCCCTTCTGAAGTCAAGCAACTTTCCAGAAGAGAGAGTAAAAAAAACAAACGTGTAACGGCACTAATCAATTTAAAAATCCATTCCATGCAAAACATACAACTTAAAATTATTTCTGTACTATTCTTATTATCAGGTGTAATATCAGCAGGTCCTGTGACAGTTGATAACCATATAAAGATCGACCAGTTTGGTTACCGAACTAATGATAAAAAGATTGCCGTCATAAGTAATCCGCAAACCGGTTACAACTCAACAAATACCTTTACCCCCGGAACAAGTTACCAAGTGAGGCGATGGAGTGATGATGCAGTAATATTCAGCGGAAGTCCCTCTTCCTGGAATGGTGGTGCAACACACACACAAAGCGGAGACAAAGTATGGTGGTTCGATTTTTCTTCCTGCACTACCCCTGACTCGTACTATGTATTCGACGTTACAAACAATGTCGGTTCTTACAAATTCGACATCAGCGATTGTGTTTATCTCACAACTATGAAACAAGCACTGCGCACCTATTACTATCAACGCTGCGGAACACCTAAAGTGACACCTTATGCCCAAAGCGGATGGACTGACGGTTCCTGTCACATAGGAAGTTTACAGGATAAAGATTGTCGTTTGTATAATAACACTAATGCTTCCACATCTAAAGACCTTTCAGGCGGCTGGCACGATGCAGGTGATTACAACAAATATGTGAATTTCACTTTTGAAACAATGTTAGATCTGATGCTTGCTTATTCACAAAACCCAACTATTTGGGGAGATGACTATAACATCCCCGAATCTGTTAATGGTATTCCCGACCTTCTTGATGAAGTTAAATACGAACTGGATTGGTTGTTGAAGATGCAAAACAGCGACGGTTCTGAATTGAGCATTGTAGGAGAAGCTAATTCAGGAAGCGGCAGTCCGCCTTCAAGCGATAATAGTCAGCGGGTATACGGACCGGCAACTACCTCGGCTTCATTTTCTGCTTCGGCATTATTCGCACTTGGCGCTATACAATACGCTAACATCGGACAAACAGCATACGCCAACACTTTACAGACAGCAGCAATAAAAGCCTGGAACTGGGCTGTTGCAAATCCAAACGTTACATTTAACAATACGGGACTTATTGGAGCCGGCGAGCAGGAGGTTTCTGCTTATGAGCGTTCGATCAGGCAGATGACGGCCGCAGTATTTTTATTCGCGAATACAGGAAATACGACTTACAAAACTTTTATCGACAACAATTATACACAAATGCATCTTATTGCATGGGGGTATGCTTACCCATTCGAAAGTGGACAACAAGACATGCTTTTGTATTACGCATCCTTGAGTAATGCTACAACTGCTGTTGCAATAGCGATAAAAAACGCCTACAAGAATTCGATGCAATCGGGAAATGCCGATAACCTTCCGGCTTATACCAACCAAACAGATGCTTACCGAGCTTACCTTTCAAATAATAATTACACTTGGGGAAGCAACACAACAAAAGGACGACAAGGAATCATGTTCGGCAATATGATCTCTTACAACCTTGATGCACCCAATAATACAAATTACATGAACGCCGCTTTGGGGTTTGTAAATTATTTCCATGGTGTGAATCCGACTGCATTTTGCTACCTGAGCAATATGGGAAATTACGGAGCTGAAAATTCGATCAATGAATTTTATCATTCCTGGTTTGCTGACGGAAGCTCACTTTGGGACAGGGTTGGAACATCCACATATGGTCCCGCTCCGGGTTATGTACCCGGAGGACCCAACCCCACATATGCAGTTGATGGCTGCTGCCCTGCCGGGTGCGCCTCGTTAAACTCGCTTTGCAATGCGGCACTTGTTACACCTCCGTTAAATCAGCCTGTTCAGAAATCCTATAAAGACTGGAATACCAGCTGGCCTCAAAACTCATGGACGATAACTGAACCTGGGATATATACGGAGGCTTCTTACATCAGGCTACTTTCGAGATTCGTCAGTCTATCATGTATAACTACTGGCATTGATCAGATTGCTGCAAATGAGCTGTCGGCTGATATCTATCCGAATCCCGCCAACAACAGCATCAATCTAAATCTTATGAATACACGTGGAAGTTTCGGAATTTATATTAAAGATCTATTAGGCCGTATAGTATATTCCAGAAGTCAAACAACCCATTCTCCTGATCATACAATTGAATTTGATATTCATGATTTAACCAATGGGATTTACTTTGCAGAAATTGAAAACAATAACGAAAAAGTGATACGAAAATTTGTGAAGGAATAAATGAGCGTTAGTGGTTGGTTGTGAGTTGTCGGTTGTGAGTTTTCGGCTCTTATGTATTACCACGTATAGGCTCATCCATCCTTATACAAAGACAAAAACATGACAATGAAAGAAAAAAATGAGATTGAGTTTTTGGAAATTCCACCTTGCGCTTTGCAAAAATTCCTGTACGTTTGCAAAATGCGTTATTTAAACAAATGATATGGAGAAGTTAGCAGATCGGATCAACAAACTTTCGGAATCACAAACGATTGCCATGGCACGCAAAAGTCGTGAACTGAAAGCGAAAGGAATAGATGTTATAAGCCTGAGCCTGGGTGAGCCCGATTTTCACACCCCTCAAATTGTTAAAGATGCCGCTAAAAAAGCTATAGACGCTGACTTCAGTTACTATACCCATGTGTCTGGCTACGTTGAATTACGTGAGGCAATAGCTAAAAAATTTAAACGTGATAATAATCTTGATTACACAGCCGAACAAATTGTAGTCTCAACAGGCGCGAAGCAAAGCCTTGCCAACGCTGTTCTTTGCCTTATTAACCCCGGCGATGAAGTAATAGTCCCTTCTCCCTACTGGGTAAGTTATATTGAACTCATTAAACTGGCCGAAGGAGTTCCTGTTATTATTAAGGCAGGCATTGAACAGGATTTCAAGATCACTGCTACCCAATTTAAAGCAGCCATCACATCGAAAACACGGATGATGATCTTCAGCACCCCATGTAACCCAACAGGAAGTGTATACAGTAAAGAAGAATTGAAAGCACTTGCTGATATAGTCGCCCAATATCCTAATCTCTTTGTTTTATCGGATGAAATTTATGAGCATATCAATTATGTTGGCGGACACGAATCGATGGCTCAGTTCGACAACATAAGGGACCAGGTAATAACAGTAAATGGTGTTTCGAAAGCCTATGCTATGACCGGCTGGAGGGTTGGTTTTATGGGGGCGCCATTATGGGTAGCGAAGGCGTGCGACAAAATGCAGGGACAAATAACCTCGGCCACCTGTTCCATCGCACAAAAAGCAACACATGCGGCTATGTTGATGGATGTTTCGGGTATTGCACCTATGCGTGACCAGTTCAGAAAACGCAGGGATCTCGTACTCGGATTGATGAAAGAAATACCCGGTTTAAAAACCAACATTCCCCAGGGGGCGTTTTATTTTTTTCCTGATGTAACTTATTACTTTGGAAAGTCGGATGGCAAAACAGTGATCAGGAACGGAACTGATTTAAGTGAGTATTTGCTTGAAAAAGCTTATGTAGCGCTTGTGCCCGGTGCGGCTTTTGGTGATGATAATTACATCCGCTTTTCATACGCTACATCTGAAGACAAACTAACTGAAGCATTGACCCGCATGAAGAAAGCCTTAGCAGAACTGAAATAAACCCGCCTACCATACAGATGAAGAAAAAAATAAAAAAAAGCAGCTCCGAAAATAAATTATCGAAGCAAGGGCTGAAAAATATTTTCGATGCATTTACAAAACTTAAAATTCTGATAATAGGTGATGTGATGATCGACACTTACCTGTTTGGCACTGTAAGCCGCATATCGCCGGAGGCACCTGTTCCTGTTGTATCTATAAGAAAAAAAGAAAGCCGCCTTGGTGGTGCCGCAAATGTGGCATTGAATGTCCAGGCAATGGGTGCTACACCTATTCTGTGTTCAGTGATTGGTGCGGACAGCGAAGGTGATGTTTTCTTAGATTTGTTACGCGAGCAAAATCTTTCACAAAAGGGAATTTTAAAAAGCCGCAAACGCATTACAACAAAAAAAACCCGCATTATAGGCAACAACCATCAAATGATCCGGATTGATGACGAGGTTGATATGGATATCAGTAAGGAAGAAACGAGCCAATTACTTCTTCGCATTTCTACACTGATCAAACACGACCAGATTGATGCAATTATTTTTGAAGACTATGACAAAGGACTTATTACACCAAAACTAATACAACAAATAATAAAAATTTCCAGAAAAAAAGGTATCCCGACTATAGTAGACCCGAAGAAGAAAAATTTCATGCATTATAAGGGAGTTGATATGTTCAAACCTAATTTAAAAGAACTGAAAGAGGGGTTAAAAATCGAGTTCAACCATTATAAACTTAAAGAGCTTAATAAGATCACCAATGAGTTCCGGGGAGATCAGAAGATCGGCACATTGCTTATCACACTTTCTGAGCTAGGTATTTATATAAATACGGATGAAAAGCAAGTGATCATTCCTGCGCACATTCGCAGAATTGCCGATGTATCCGGCGCAGGCGACACTGTTGTCAGCATAGCGGCACTGTGTCTTGCCCTTAATCTTTCACCAATCGTAATGGCAACGCTTGCTAATCTTGCGGGCGGGTTAGTGTGTGAATATGTAGGGGTTGTTCCTATCAATAAAAAACAATTGCTGCAAGAGGCACTCAATACCGGAATAGCAAAATAGCAGCAGGAATGTTACCTTTAGGCTCTATATGGCCGTAGTGGTAACTCCATACAAAAATAATTCATCAAAAAAAGAACAGGTAGCAGCTATGTTCAACAACATAGCCTCCCGATACGACTTTTTAAATTCACTTTTATCATTTGGCATTCACAACCTTTGGCGAAAAAAAGCAATTCGCCTACTCCGAAACGAGAATCCAAGGACCATACTTGATATTGCCACCGGCACAGCTGATCTAGCGATCGAAGCACTTAAACTGGATCCCGAAAAAGTAACAGGTATCGATATTTCGGAAGGCATGTTAAAATTAGGACAGGAAAAGATCAACAAACGCGGGCTTGATAAAAAAATACAACTCATGTCAGGCGATTCCGAAAATTTACCATTCGAAACTGCAAGTTTTGACGCGGTTACTGTTGCTTTTGGCGTTCGTAATTTTGAAAACCTGGAAAAAGGTTTAAAAAACATATTTAAAGTACTCAAACCCGGTGGAACGCTTGTTGTGCTTGAATTTTCAAAGCCAACTAATTTTTTTGTGAAGCGTATTTATAACTTTTATTTCAACAGGGTTACACCCTTTGTCGGACGACTCTTTTCAAAAGACATATCGGCTTATTCATACTTGCCTGAATCTGTAAATGCTTTTCCATGCGATGAAGATTTTATCAATATTCTGAAACAAAATGGCTTTTCAGGCACTACAAGACATAGCCTGGCCTTTAATATTGCTAATATATACACGGGGAAAAAATAAAAGGTCAATTTAACCGTTAGGTAGCAAGGATAATGCAGATCAATAAACTAAACATAAAACGGAATAAATTGTCGCATTTTGAAAAAGTACGAAGCCGGAACTCCGAAGGCGGAAGACTTCCAACTCCCGACTTCCGGATGCCGATTCGCAGTATAATCAAAAAAATTTATTTTGTTATTTGTCTTTTGAATTGCATAGAATGCTTCGGTCAACATCCGAAAATTCAGAACCTGCCGAAATATGAATTTGATGCCTTACACTTTGGCTTTTCACTCGGTGTTAACAAGACCAATTTCATTATTACCCCAAGAACGCTCTCCGATTCTATACTTGTGGTTGAATCATCGCCTCAAAACGGTTTTAATCTCGGCATCGTTTCCGAACTGGCCGTACATCGTTATTTAACCATTCGTTTTGTTCCGAATATTTCATTCGCGCAGCGAAACCTTGATTTTACGATCGCCACTCAAAAGGGCATAGGTGTCTTC
>JAEUTS010000101.1 GCA_016787005.1 Bacteroidia bacterium | reverse complement strand
GAATGATAGTGTTATTTATATTGATTTAAACACCTCTGCTCCTAAAAATAATTCTTCGGCGTTGGTTCACTCAGTAATTAGGGCGTATCCAAATCCATATAACGGTATCGTTACACTTCAACTGAAATTGAATGAAAAGGCTGATGTTTATATGGAGGTTTTCAATTTGCTGGGTGAAAAAATTTCAACGCTTCAAAAGGGACAATTAAACGAAGGTGACCACACATATACTTTTAGCGCTAAAAACATTGACTTGCCAGCGGGTTTATATGTTGTAAAACTAACGGTGAATAATAATGTATACACTCAGCGTATCGTTGAGCTGAATTAACAGATGTTTATTGGCTGTAGATCCCTTTGCCACAGGCGGAGGGATTTATTTTTTAAGCTGATTATTACTTACTTTTGTTTTAATGATTAAAATGTCCTTATCCGGTAAATATTTATCCGGTTTTATTCTGCTTGTAAACATTTGTTTGAGCGGCTACGCGAATAAGTGGCAGGATAGTGTATTGTCTGTTTTGCCAGGATTAAAGGACAGCGTTAGGGTTGATTGTTTAAACAAGCTGGCCGATTCATTTTCAGAAAGCAATACTGACAAATCCGGGTACTATGCCGGCTCGGCAATGCATTTGGCCGACAGTATTATGTATGGACACGGCAAGGTTATAAGCAGGGATAACCTTGGGTATATTTTCCTGCTCACTGCCCGATACGAAAAGGCGGTTAACATTTATAAAGAGGCGATCTCCATTGCTGAACATATTGGCTTTTCAAAGAAGCTTGACTGGTTATATAACAGGTTGTCCGCTGCTTATTATTACAAAGGTGATTATGAAGAGTCTTTAAAGTGGTATATAAAAACGGCAGATCAGGCCAGAAAGATCAACAATAAAAATACATTGTTTGAAGCCTATAATGGAATAGCGAGTATTTATATGGCCAGGACTGATTATAACAATACAGAAAAATATTACAACGAAGCACTTGTAATAGCCAATGATCTGAATGACAGCAGTAGCATCGCACTCATAGAAAATAATTTTGGGATAATGTATGAGCAGCAAAAAAGATATAATGAAGCACTTTCCCATTATGAAAAAGCGTTGAACATATACAAAAGCAAAAGGGACAGTTCCTCCATAGCCCTCACTTTGCTGAATATAGGGGGTTGCAATAGTTTAACCGGAAATTACACAGGAGCACTGAATTTTTACAATGAAGCGCGCGAAATATTTATGCGCAGCAATGATAAAAACAACCTGGTCTTGTGCTACACCAATATAGCCATCTTGTTTTCGAAGAAGAAAGATTTTGTTACAGCAATGGAGTTTTTAAATAAGGCGCTTGATCTGTCGAAGGAGACAGGGCGGAAAGAGCTAATTAAGAGGTGTTACGAAGAATTGGCTGACTTGTATTATAAAACCGGTAAGTATCAAAAGGCATACGATTATTTTGAAATGTATGCAGAGATGAAGGATTCCATATTTAATGAGGTCAACGCCAAAAGTATCAATGAACTGCAAACCAAATATGATACGGAACGAAAGGAAAATGAGATCGTTCGACTTAACTTACAAAGCGAAGCACAGGAAGCCCGGATTAAGCAGCAAAATATACGAACCTATTTCATAGCTACAGGCCTTTTAATGGTATTAATAATTGTGCTTGTTGTTTACAGGCAGTACAAAATTACACGAAGAACCAATAAGGAGCTTGCTTTGAAAAATACGGCTATCCGAAAGCAGAAAAGGGAGATCGAGAATCAGAAATTAATAGTCGAGAATCAGAACAAGGAGATCACAGACAGTATCAACTACGCACGACAGATACAGCAGGCTATATTGCCATCTGACCTGTTGATCAGTAAAGTGTTGCCCAACCATTTTATTTTGTATAAGCCAAAAGCCATTGTGAGCGGCGATTTTTACTTTTTTGCTGAAAAGAAGGATAAGCTTTTTATCGCAGCTGTTGATTGTACAGGCCATGGTGTTCCCGGGGCATTCATGAGTATGATCGGGCACAACTTGTTGACTCAGATAATTAACGAAAAGGATGTTACCGAACCTGCCGAAATTTTAAACCAGTTGCATAAGGGTGTGCGGCATGTTTTACAGCAGGATACAGAAAATGCCGGGAACCGTGATGGAATGGACATTGCTTTACTCGCTATAGGCAAAAATTTTAAAGAAATTGAATATGCCGGCGCGAACCGTCCTTTATATTTGATACGACAAAGCAAGATCAATGAAACAAAAGGTGATAAATTTCCGATAGGGGGCTTGCAATATGAATTGGAGAGAAGATTTACAAGCCATACTATTCAGATCCAAAGTGGGGATTCAATTTACCTGTTCAGCGATGGTTATGCTGATCAGTTTGGGGGTGAAAAAGGAAAGAAATTCATGGTTAAGAGTTTACAGAAAACTTTGCTTGATGTAAGTTCATTGCCATTGCATAACCGGAAAAGCAAATTGGATTCTGTGATCGAGAGTTGGAGGGGAAATCTCGAGCAGATCGATGATATACTTGTTATTGGAATAGAGATTTAGAATCCTGACTAAAGCAAGAGTGCTATTTATTATTAAAAACGGGATGTAAACTCATTCGTTACATTGTGAAGATCAATCTAACCAACATAGGCAAGCGCTATAACCATCATTGGATCTTCAGGAAGGTCGGGTATGAGTTTAGTTCAGAAAATGCGTATGTGATATTAGGGTCTAATGGTTCTGGAAAATCAACTTTATTACAACTTATTGCAGGCAGCTTGTCAGCTTCAGAAGGAAGCATTGCATATTATCATAATTCTGTTCAGGTACCTGATGAGCAGATTTATTCAAGGGTTAGCATAGCGGCGCCCTATATCAATCTGATAGAAGCCTATACGCTTGAAGAAATAATTAACTTTCATTTTCAGTTTAAGCAATTTTATCCTGGTATTAACGCAAAAAACTTCATTGATGTTATCGATCTGCCCGCTGTTCAGAACAAACCACTAAAAGAATTCTCCTCCGGGATGAAGCAACGTGTTAAACTGGCATTGGCCATATTAAGTGACACTCCATTACTTTTACTGGATGAGCCTTCGGTCAATCTTGATAAAAAGGGCGTTGAATGGTATAATCTGTTAATGAACACATACCGCAGCAACAGGTTGGTAATAATATGCTCTAACCGGCAAAAGGAAGAGTATGGGTTTTGTAATAAAGAGTTGATGATTGAGAATTACAAGTAAGTGTTTCTAAATTTTCCTTCCATCAACGAATAACAAATTCGTACAAATTCATTATTCGCTGATCATCCCTCCCGCCACATTTTAGGAAAGTAAAAAATAAGCCACCAGCAAATTATTAAAAGCCCGATCCCAAAGGCAGGATAGGACATCCATCGCATTTTTAAATTGAAAAACTCATCGCACATCCATATTGAGTTGGCCAGTATCCAGCATGTAATGGCGAGGTTGGGCAGGCAACTTGCTAAATTCTGTTTCGTTTTATATACCACCACCAGCGAAAGGGCAAGTGTAGGGAAGATCATCGCGATACCCAGTGGCTTTATCTGCAGCGCCCAACATGAATCTTTTACAAGCCAAAAAGGTATGTGCAGATTTTCATATATAAGCAGGTTTTTTCTCATTTTCTTACAGAAAGAATGCGGCGAAGAGCTGAAGAGTTTTTCCTGCTTGTAAAAACACCCTGACCTTTATCTCTTATATCTTCAACCGAATAAAATGCGGTAGGGTTATTGCGGTTGATAATTTCAATTACTGATACAATATTTGTACGGCTTACAATACTTAAAATAACTTTAACGGGTCCTTTCGCACCCTGAGCGTCGATTATGGTAATTCCGTGATTTTTTTCTTTTAACTCGCTGATAAGTTGACCACAATCCTGGTTGGTAATAATTCGGATAATTTGTAATCCAAGCGCCAGTCGTTCTTCAATAAGCAAACCTATATATGTACCTGCAGCAAACCCGGCAGCCCATCCAAAATAACAGGCCCAATTGTTGAGATTTTTCATTACCTGAGCTACCACTATGATCCAGATAAGTACTTCAACAAAGCCAAGAAAGGGTACAATTTTTTTATAGCCTTTTGAGATAAATACATGTCTAAGGGTGCCAAGTGTAACATCACCAATACGTGAAAGAAATATTATACATGGTAAAATGATCCAACTATAATAGTCGAATGATTCTGCGGTTATTGAAAGAAAAGTCATGGTTGCAAAAGTAAATATTAAATTACGCTTTCGCCATTTTCGGATACATCTTCTCCCGCAAAACTTTAACCCCTTCATCTACTATATATTCGTCATAGCTCATGCGTTTGTCAATGATACCTTTGGGTGTAAGCTCAATAATACGGTTGGCGACACTTTGCACAAAAGCATGGTCATGCGAGGTGAACAGGGCCACATGTTTCCAATCCTTTAACGCGTCATTAAAAGCGGTGATGGATTCCAGGTCGAGGTGGTTGGTCGGTTCATCTAAAATGAGGCAGTTTGCATTGGTCAGCATCATGCGTGAGATCATGCAGCGCACTTTTTCGCCCCCTGAAAGAACGTTGCATTTTTTCAAGGTCTCTTCGCCTGAGAAAAGCATTTTGCCCAAAAAGCCGCGTATATATGTTTCCCCTTTTTCTTTTGAAAATTGCCGCAGCCAATCAACAAGATTGTCATCCGATTTAAAAAACTCTGAATTTTCATTGGGCAAATAACTTTTGGTAATAGTGCTTCCCCATTCGCAAATACCTTTGTCAGTTTGTTCCTGGCCAACTAAAATTTCAAAGAAAGTGGTGATGGCAATATGTTCTTTAGAGAGAACGGCGATCTTGTCGCCTTTGTTCATTGTAAAACTGATATTCGAAAAATACAATGAGCCATCGGGGCCCGATTTCTCAAGGTTTTCAATATGAAGGATCTGGTCGCCGCAATCACGTTCTGCTTTAAAAATAATGCCGGGGTATTTACGGGTGCTGGGTTTAATATCTTCAATGACCAGTTTCTCCAGTAATTTTTTCCTGCTGGTTGCTTGCTTTGACTTAGAAGCATTGGCGCTGAACCGCTCAATAAATTCCTGTAACTCTTTGCGTTTATCTTCCAGTTTTTTATTCTGATCGCTCTTTTGGCGCAAGGCCAGTTGGCTAGACTCGTACCAGAACGTATAATTGCCCGTGTACAGTTGTATCTTGCCAAAATCAATATCGGCAATATGTGTACATACTGAATCTAAAAAGTGCCTGTCGTGTGATACTACAATAACCGTATTTTGAAAATCAGCTAAAAAATTTTCCAGCCAGTTGATCGTTTCCACATCAAGGTCGTTGGTGGGCTCATCCAACAATAATATATCGGGATTGCCGAATATGGCCTGGGCCAGCAATACACGTACCTTTTCTTTACCGCTCATTTCACCCATCAGGGTATTGTGAAACGCTTCTTTTACTCCCAGGTCGCTCAACAGGTTGGCAGCATTACTCTCCGCGTTCCATCCTTCCATTTCAGCAAAAAGGGTTTCCAGCTCTGAGGCTTTAATACCATCTGCATCGCTGAAATTTGGTTTGGCATATAAGGCGTCTTTCTCCTGCATTACTGTCCACAGCTTGGTATTTCCCATTAAAACGGTTTGTAAAACAGTAAACGCATCAAACTCAAAGTGGTTCTGCTTCAACACGCTCATACGCTCGCCGGGAGTAATAGATACTTGTCCTGTTGTTGGGTCAATCTCGCCCGAAAGTATTTTCAAAAAAGTTGATTTGCCTGCTCCATTGGCCCCTATTACCCCGTAACAATTTCCGGGTGTAAAT
>JAEUTS010000021.1 GCA_016787005.1 Bacteroidia bacterium | reverse complement strand
GCTACAGTTGTTAATATAATGTATGGTACATCGCCATATACATACAGTTGGAACGACGGGCGGACAGATGTAACAATAACAGGCCTCAGTGCTGCCGTATACACAGTTACAGTTACAGGGGCGAATAGTTGTACTACCAGTCAGACGGTAGAAGTAAAACAAAGACCTTCATTGTTCTCAACACATTTTTCATCACCCGAAACCTGCGGCAGCGGAAATGGATCTGCTACAATATCATTAAGTTCATCGTTTACTGCGAACTATACCTGGTCTCCCCTTGGTGGATCCGGTACTGCGGGCGGATCTGTGTCTGCTTACGGCTTATCTGCCGGAACATATACTGTAACCGTCAGGAATGTTTCCACGGGCTGTATTCAAACAGATACTATTACCGTACAGAAAACAGGAATCATTAGCCTTACAATGAGTCAGAATAACACGGCATGTCCCGGGTCGGGGGATGCTTCGGTGAACGCGAGCGGCGGAAACGGTTCCGCTTTCACTTATTCCTGGATGCCATCGGGCCAGAGCACGCAAACAGCTACAGGCCTCTTGTCAGGAGTTTACACAGTTACGGTTATGGATAACGGAGGATGTACAGAAACACAAACAGTAAATATTACCAATAGCGGGGGATTAATCTCCAATACAAATGTTATCAATGATGTTATTTGTTATGGAGAAAGTAATGGTTCTGCCAGGGTTGTCGGTTCCGGCGGCGCTTCACCTTATACATATAGCTGGAGTACGGGATGGAATCAGGATACAGTTGGCGGGCTTACCGCAGGAACATACTCCGTAACAATAACTGATCAGAACGGATGCGCTTATATCAGCCTGCTAAATATTACAGAGCCACACCTGGATTTTATTGCTGTGAGTACTCTTCCGGTATGTTATGGAGATAGTACAGGTGCTCTGTCTGTTAATAGTATTAGTAGCGGTACTGTGCCATACACCTACCAGTGGAGTGACGGGCAAAGTGCTTCCGTTGCTACAGGATTGGCGGCAGCAACTTACTCGGTAACGGTAACAGATGCCAAAGGGTGTACAAGCACCAAGTCTGTTACTTTGTTTGATCCGCCCCCGTTAATTTCCAGCGCCAATCCCTTCCCTTCAACTTGTGGTAATAATGATGGCGCAGCGATCGCTTATATGAACTTCTCTTCATTAACATATTCATGGTCTTCAGGGGTATGGGGCTCCGGTGGATCTTCGGCGTACGCGTATGGATTGTCTGCAGGAACATACACTGTTACAATAAACGACTCCTTTGGTTGTATTGAAACTACTTCTGTGATCGTGACTGATACGGGAGCTCCGACACTTGTTCTGTCCGAGGACACGACCTGTACAGGTTTAGGGCAAGCTACTGTAATTGCTGCCGGCGGCAATGGTCCTTATACATACAGCTGGGATCCCGGTGGACAAACGACTGCTACAGTTACAGGTCTAAGTGCGGGTAATTATGCAATTACGGTAACAGACAATTCGGGATGCAAAAATATTTCTACCGTAATTGTATCCCCTGCACCTGTGTTATTACAGGGTGCAATTACAGTAACTGATCCTTTATGTTTTGGTTCAATTACCGGTAGTGTGATCGTGAATAATGTAAGTGGAGGAGTAAAACCTTATACATATAGTTGGAATAGCGGAGGAACTACACAAGCTATTACGGGCCTTTCGCCTGCCACATATACATTAACGGTAACAGATAAAAATAACTGCACCATTGTTCAGACTACATCGATTACTGAACCGCCTGACATTACTGTAGGAACCACTTTTATTGATCCTGTTTGCGGAGTACCGAACGGGAGTGCTTCAGTTACTGCTACAGGAGGATCGGGTACTCTGATTTATTCATGGTCAAATTCAGGTGGAGCCACAGGCCAAACCATCAACGGGCTTTCTGCTGGTTCATATGCAGTTACCGTAACGGATGCAAATGGGTGTACAAAAACTTCTTCTGTTTCTGTCACGGACCATCCGGCTCCTTTAATAAATGGTTTAACCGGGACAAGTCTTGTCTGTAATAATGATAACAGTGGTTCGGTCATAGTTGCCGCATCCGGTGCAAATGGTACATTAACGTATGCCTGGAGTAATGGCGTTTCCGGTGCAACTGTTATTACAGGATTGTCCGCCGGAAATTATACAGTAACAGTAACGGACGCACTGGGTTGTTCTGTTGTAAGCTCGGCAGGTATAACGGAACCGACAATTTTAAGTAATCCGGCTTTCACATCAACGGATGATCCATGTGGCCGGAATATTGGTAGTTCTGTTGCTTTGGTAAGCGGTGGAACAGGAGTACTTACATACTTATGGAGCAATGGCGGTACCGGTGCTACAGCCTCAAACCTTTCTGCTGCAACATACACAGTAACCATTACTGATCAAAATGGTTGCGCGAAAACCGGAGTAGTATCCATCAGTAGTATTGCAGGGCCCTTAACGGCTGTAGCAGTGAATGGAGCGATAAACTGTAATGGACAGACAGGATCTGTAACAGCAACTATTTCAGGAGGAATTACGCCATATTCCTACAGCTGGAGCTCAGGATCTTCGGGTACAACATCATCAGGTACAATTCCATCAGGTAGTGTCATATCAGGAACTTATACAATAACTGTGACAGATGTAAATAGTTGCACTTCTTCAGCATCAGTAACTCTTACCGAACCCGGCTCTCTTTCACTGTCTATTGTTCCCGCGAATGCTTCATGTGGAATAAGTAACGGAAGTGCTGTCGCTTCTGTAAATGGCGGAACAGGTTCGTATACATATTCATGGAGCAGCGGGTCAACAGGAATGACCTCCTCTAACCTTTCGGCTGGTATATATACATTAACCTTATCCGATGGAAATGGTTGTACCCGGACACAAAGTGTATCTGTAAGTAATACCACAGCGCCGGTTATAAATAGTATTTCACCGGTTAATATATTGTGTAAAGAAGGAGTTACGGGGGGCATTGTTGTAAATGCTACAGGAACTTCGGCGTTAACTTATAGCTGGAGTACAGGAAGCACTTCAAATTCAGTTGCAGGTCAGCCTGCCGGAAATTATACTGTAACTGTTACAGATGCGATTGGTTGTATAGCAATAAGTACGGCATCCATTGCAGAACCATTGACTTCTGTTTCTGTTAATACTATTGGAGCTGTGAATACAAGCTGCGGACAGACAAATGGCAGTCTTACTGCTTCGGCATCGGGTGGAAGCGGAAGTTTAAGTTATAGCTGGAGCAATGGCGTTTCAGCAACAACAGTTGTAAATCTCCCGGCCGGAAATTATACACTTACTGTTACAGATTCTAACGGATGTTCAGCCACAACTTCAACTGCGATACTTCCATCACCGGCATTGGCCTTTAATGTTAATCTTACAAACACTACGTGCGTAGGAAAGTCGGATGGCGGGGCGAAAGCCATTCCTGTTAATGGCACACCATTGTATACCTATTCATGGAGTAATGGATTTGCGATTGATTCGGTGGCTGGCCTTGCAGAAGGAAGTTACACGGTGACTGTAACAGATGCGGCCGGCTGTCAATTAACGACGGTGATAACTATTGTTGCTGCCAATCCAAATCCTCTAGCAGACTTTACTTTTACGCCGACGAGTCCTGTTTATAAAGGCACCCAGATCAATTTTACTGATCTGTCAACTTCAGGCTCCGCGTTGCTTTGGGATTTTGGGAATGGAAACACTTCAATAGTGCCAAATCCATCTCATACCTATACTGATGTTATGCAGTATTGCATTACTCTTATGGCTACAAGTGCGTTCGGCTGCACAGATACAGCAACACAATGCCTGACCATTGTGGAAAAGGATACTCTTGTAATTCCGAATGTATTTTCACCGAATGCGGATGGCATTAACGATCTGTTTGTGATATTGACATCGGGCATGAAAGAGTTTCATTTTGAAATATATGATCGCTGGGGACTTAAAATGTATGAAGGCAATTTACCTAAGATCGAATGGGACGGAATTTCAAGGAGTGGAAAGGAAGCTCCTGATGGAACGTATTATTTTATTTACAAAGGACAGTCCAATAAGGGAAAATTGTATGATGGTGCAGGTTTTTTACAGTTGTTGAGGGGTGGAAAGTAGTTTTTACGGATCAACAATATTCCTGTGAAAATATATAGTGCCTTATCATCGTTCCTTCTTTACGATCTCAAACGGCTGCACAATTGTTTCCCCCTCTTCATCAACAAGTGTGAGGGAATGGCTACCCTGTTCAGGCGAAAGGCCCATTTGATGAAAGCTCGAAGTATTTCCGATATACTTATTATCGAGGTGCCAGAATATAGTGGCATTCTTCCGGCGATGCGCGACCTCAAAAACAGTTTTGCCGGGCTTGCCGTCTAATTCAACAGGTACATATATTTTACTCAGCTGTTTCGGATAGATCAGCTCCATTGAATTCGAATTGCTTCCACTGCAATCTTTCCGAAAGGGAGGAAGCTCCCTGTAAGAAGGATTTTTACTTTTATAATAAAATTCCTGTGAAGGTGGCAGAATGAACCATTTGCGGTGAATCATTTTATTTACATCTTCACATTCGCTGTTAACCCTGTATTTTTGGGAGGCATCGAGGTGTATTAGTTTATGATACGGGCAGGGTGAAGTTTTGGAGCCGCTGGCCGGTATCCATACAGACTTTGCTTCTTCGCATAATTCCGTGGCGCGGTGACCACTTTGTTTGCAGATCGATGCTTTTATCATTTCGTCGTAGGGCTGCTCAAACCACTTGTGTGTTTTGAGTAAACCAAACAATTCAAACATAATTGGTGCGGCAGTGCCTATGCCGGTTAATCCTGGCCGTCCTTCGCCATCGGCATTGCCTACCCATACCGCAACAACGTTCTCTGGTGTAACGCCAATGGACCATCCATCGCGGTACCCAAAGCTTGTACCTGTTTTCCATGCTATTTGCGTTGAAGAGGAATAAAGTTTCCAGGCCATATCGGCGTCCGGACGGTTTACTTCTACCATCGCGTCGAACATAAATTTTATGGACGCGGCATCATATATGGACGCGTTTTCGAGAACAGGCTCGTGATGAGAAAGACTATCTGCCAGGTAAAATGGTTTATGATAATCGGCGGCATCGTATTTCCCGCCATACTTCGTATAGTGATTTAATGTGCGCGCCATGCTTGCGTAAATTCCGGCAATGTCCCACAGCTTGCCTTCCGCGCCGCCCAGTATAATTGAAAGGCCATAATGATCTGCAGGTTTATTGATGGTACTCATCCCCAGTTTTTTTAAAACATAATTGAAGCGTTCAGTACCATAAGTCTGGAGCATTTTTACCGCAGGTACATTCAGCGAACGGGACAAAGCACGTTTGGCGGGGACTGCTCCATCGTAGGTGAGGTTAAAATTTTGAGGAGTATATCCCGAAATGTTTGTTGGAATATCCGGAACCAATGTGTTTGGTAACAATTCCCCGTCACTGAGCATGGCGGCAAATAGAAATGGTTTTAAAATACTCCCGGTACTGCGTGGAGCTGTAATAATATCAACATCATTGCCATTGTCAATTTTATCTTGTTTGTTTGCATTTCCCGCATATGCAAGCACGCTTCCTGTTTCCACATCAAGTATCAGCGCTGCAAGGTTGTTTATCCGGTTGCCTTTTAAAATAGCATGATGTTTTTCTGTGATCTCCGCAGCGCGCTGCTGAAGTCTTGTATCAATTGTGCTTTTTACCGACCTTCCCCTTAAGCCCTCTTTTGCTGCCCGTACCAGTAAATGTGGAGCAATGGATGGCAAAGGATAGGGTTTTCCGGGCAATGGTTCTTGTTTTGACAATGTGCACGTTTCGGTATCAATAATGCCTTGTTGTTTAAGGCGGTCGAGTAGCCTGTTTCGTTTTTCAAAAAGCAGATGTTGATTCTTCCCGGGAAAGATTAAACCCGGAGCGTTTGGTAAAACAGCAAGTGTGGCTGTTTCAGCCCAGGACAGATCGGCAGCAGTTCTTCCAAAATACCGCCAGGCTGCGGCATCAAGTCCGACTACATTTCCGCCAAATGGGGCGTTTGAAGCATAGAGTGCAAGTATTTCTTTTTTGCTGTATGACAGTTCTAGCCGTATTGCTAAAAGAGATTCGATAAATTTTTCTAAAAACGATCGTTTCCTGTTTTGTCTCGACATGCGTATAACCTGCATGGTTAGTGTACTTCCTCCGCTAACTACTTTCTTCGCTTTAATATTCTGGATCGCGGAGCGCCCCATTGATAAGGGGTTGATCCCGGGGTGAATAAAAAAATTCCGGTCTTCGAATTGGGTTATGGCCTGTTTAAATTTTTCCGGCACTTCGGTATTATAAGGGAATCTCCATTGTCCGTCATCCGAGATCAGGGCACCTAAAAGTGTCCCGTTTTTGTCATACAATACAGTGCTGGCAGGGGTATTGAACAGGGGAGAAGGTAAGGAGAACCAAAATAGAATTATAAATAGTATAAACAGGGAAAAGATAATCCCCGTTTTCCTTTGTCTATAAAAAGCAATTATGCGTGTGAATATGTTTTTCAAATCAAAAGTACTTCGCCTATAGTGTGACCAACCGCACGATTTGATTTTACACTTACAATTTCTCCCCCGGTTTGACCACTTCCACCCATTTCCCGGGTTTGCGGGCGCTGATGGAGTTGTCGTACATGGCTTCACAGGCAACTGTAGGTAAATAGAATTTGCCGGTGTAGCTGGCATTCAGTACGATTCTGAATTTCATGGTTGTGTTGCCCGGAATATCAAAGTAGGTATACACGCGATCGTCGCGTATATCCTGGTAAGTGGGAATGTCAGTTTTTACTGTGCTTTCTGTTTCATCCATCCTTACATTATGTATCTCCCAGCCTGAT
>JAEUTS010000020.1 GCA_016787005.1 Bacteroidia bacterium | reverse complement strand
ATCAGGCTGGGAGATACATAATGTAAGGATGGATGAAACAGAAAGCACAGTAAAAACTGACATTCCCACTTACCAGGATATACGCGACGATCGCGTGTATACCTACTTTGATATTCCGGGCAACACAACCATGAAATTCAGGGTCGTTCTGAATGCCAGCTACACCGGCAAATTCTATTTACCTACAGTTGCTTGTGAAGCCATGTACGATAACACTATCAGTGCCCGCAAACCGGGCAAATGGGTGGAAGTGGTGAAACCGGGGGAGAAATTGTAAGTGGAAAAAACAGTTGTTTCATTTTTTATAGTACATTGAATAACGAACATTCGAACATTTGAATAAGGAATTAAGAAGTAGGTTATGCAAATCAATTCATTTTACCTCAGTGTTCGTTATTCAAATGTTCTATTATTCTATTGTTTAGCGAAAATGTTGTGGTGTAACAGAAAATGTTTGGCAGTTTAGTCTTAAATCAAATCGTCCAGCTCGTCACACTGAGCGTAGTCGAAGTGTAGCGTTGGCAAACTCTCCCACATGTTTCGATGAAGTTTATCCTGGAGCAGGAAGAACTCAATATTACCTTGCAGACAAAAAAAACCAAGAATCTTTTGATTTGAAAAATATCTTAACAAGCACAATTGCCTTTTATAGACAAAGGAAAACGGGGATTATCTTTTCCCTGTTTATACTATTTATAATTCTATTTTGGTTCTCCTTACCTTCTCCACTGTTCAATACGCCTACCAGCACAGTATTATATGACAAAAACGGGACACTTTTAGGTGCCCTGATCTCGGATGACGGGCAATGGAGATTTCCGCATAATGCCGAAGTGCCTGAAAAATTCAAACAGGCTATAACCCAATTTGAAGACAGGAATTTTTTTATTCACCCCGGGATCAACCCCTTATCAATGGGACGCTCCGCGATCCAGAATATTAAAGCAAAGAAAGTAGTTAGCGGCGGCAGCACACTAACCATGCAGGTTATACGCATGTCGAGACAAAACAGGAAACGATCGTTTTTAGAAAAATTTATCGAATCTCTTTTAGCCATACGGCTGGAACTGTCATACAGCAAAAAAGAAATACTTGCACTTTATGCTTCAAACGCGCCATTTGGCGGAAATGTAGTCGGACTTGATGCCGCAGCCTGGCGGTATTTTGGAAGAACTCCGGCCGATCTGTCCTGGGCTGAAACAGCCACACTTGCTGTTTTACCAAACGCTCCGGGTTTAATCTTTCCCGGGAAGAATCAACATCTGCTTTTTGAAAAACGAAACAGGCTACTCGACCGCCTTAAGCAACAAGGCATTATTGATACCGAAACTTGTGTGCTGTCAAAACAAGAACCATTGCCCGGGAAACCTTATCCTTTGCCATCCATAGCTCCACATTTACTGGTACGGGCCTCAAAAGAGGGTTTAAGGGGGCAGTCGGTAAAAAGCACAATTGATGCAAGACTTCAGCAGCGCGCTGCGGAGATCACAGAAAAACACCATTCTATTTTAAAAGGCAACCGGATAAACAACCTTGCAGCGCTGATACTTGATGTGGAAACAGGAAGCGTACTTGCATATGCGGGAAATGCAAACAAAAAAGACAAAACTGACAATGGCAATGATGTTGATATTATTGCAGCTCCGCGCAGTACCGGAAGTATTTTAAAACCATTTCTATTTGCCGCCATGCTCAGTGACGGGGAATTGTTACCAAACACATTGGTTCCGGATATTCCAACAAACATTTCGGGATATACTCCTCAAAATTTTAACCTCACCTACGATGGAGCCGTCCCCGCCAAACGTGCTTTGTCCCGTTCGCTGAATGTACCTGCGGTAAAAATGCTCCAAACATATGGCACTGAACGCTTCAATTATGTTTTAAAAAAACTGGGGATGAGTACCATCAATAAACCTGCCGGTCATTATGGCCTTTCAATTATACTGGGCGGCGCGGAAGGCAAGTTGTGGGACATCGCCGGAATTTACGCAAGCATGGCGCGCACATTAAATCACTATTCAGAGTATGGCGGAAAATACGATGCCAGCGATTATCACAAACCATCTTACCTGGCAGATAGCCTGTCTCATCATGAGCCTGTTCTCGAAAACGCTTCTATATATGATGCCGCGTCCATAAAGTTTACGTTCGACGCGATGGTAGAAGTAAACCGGCCGGACGCCGATATGGCCTGGAAACTTTATTCCTCCTCAACGCAAATAGCATGGAAAACAGGTACAAGCTTTGGGTACCGCGATGGATGGGCTATTGGCGTAACGCCCAATAATGTTGTCGCTGTATGGGTAGGCAATGCCGATGGCGAAGGCCGGCCGGGATTAACAGGTATAGGCACCGCAGCGCCAATCATGTTTGAATTGTTTGGCTTACTCAAAACTCACAAATGGTTTGAACAACCCTACGACGAAATGGTAAAAGCATCGGTCTGTGAACAAAGTGGTCACCGCGCCACGGAATTATGCGAAGAAACAGAGTCTGTATGGATACAGGTCAGCGGCTCCAAAACTTCAGCATGTCCGTATCATAAACTTATACACCTCGATGCCTCCCAAAAATACAGGGTCAACAGCGAATGTGAAGATGTAAATAAAATGGTTCACCGCAAATGGTTCATCCTGCCTCCTTCACAGGAATTTTATTATAAAAGTAAAAATCCTTCTTACAGGGAGCTTCCTCCCTTTCGGAATGATTGTGTCGGAAGCAATTCAAATTCAATGGAGCTGATCTATCCAAAACAGCTGAGTAAAATATATGTGCCAGTTGAATTAGACGGCAAACCTGGCAAAACTGTTTTTGAAGTCGCGCATCGCCGGAAAAATGCCATTATATTCTGGCACCTGGATGATAAGTATATCGGAAGCACTTCTAGCTTTCACCAAATGGGCTTCGCACCTGAACAGGGCAGCCATACACTTACCCTTGTTGACGAAGAGGGGGAAACAATTGTGCAGAGGTTTGAAATTGTGAAGAAAGAAAAACAAACCACTATGAACTGAAAGTCCAAAGGTTAAGTTAAAGAAAGAATAAAATTCTTTCCGCAATATTAATTAAAAAATACTCGGTGGTTCTCTGTGTCTACTCTGGTAAACTCCGTGTAACAAAAAAATTACACAGAGAAAAAGGAGTAGTCACAGAGAGCCGCAGAGAAAACATAATATTTTTAGAAACTGAAAGGCTTGCACTGAAAGTGCATAGTTTCAACTAACAAATGAGACCAATGATAAGACAGGCGTATATTTTTCACAAAAATATTGTTGCTCCGTCAAAACTATTTTCCACCCCTCAACAACTGTAAAAATCCCGCGCCATCATACACCTTTCCTTTAGTGGACTGTCCTTTGTAAATAAAATAATACGTTCCATCAGGAGCTTCCTTTCCACTCCGTGAAATTCCGTCCCATTCGATCTTAGGTAAATTACCATCGTACATTTTAAGTCCCCAGCGATCATATATTTCGAAATGAAACTCTTTCATGCCCGATGTAAGTACCACAAACAGATCATTAATGCCATCCGCATTCGGCGAAAACACATTCGGAATTACAAGGGTATCCTTTTCCACTACAGTGAGGCATTGTGTTGCTGTATCGGTACAGCCGAAAGCACTTGTAGCCATAAGAGTAATGCAATATTGCATAACATCAGAATAGGTATAAGATGGATTGGGAACTATTGAAGTGTTTCCATTCCCAAAATCCCAAAGCAATACAGAGCCCGAAGTTGACAAATCAGTAAAACTGATCTGGGTTCCTTTGTAAACCGGACTTGTCGGTGTGAACGTAAAATCCGCAATCGGATCTGGATTGGCAGCAACAATAGTTATCACCGTTGTTAATTGACAACCAACCGCATCTATTACAGTCACCGTGTAACTTCCTTCTGCAAGACCAGCCACCGAATCAATCGCAAATCCATTACTCCATGAATAGGTATACAATGGTGTGCCATTAACAGGAATGGCTCTCGCCCCGCCATCCGACTTTCCTCCGCACGTAGTGTTTGTAACATTAACATTAAAGGTCAATGTCGGTGATGGAAGTATTGCTGTTGAAGTTGTGGCTGAACACCCGTTGGAATCTGTAATAGTAAGCGTATAATTTCCTGCCGGGAGATTTACAACTGTTGTTGCTGAAACTCCATTGCTCCAGCTATAACTTAAACTTCCGCTTCCACCGGATGCTGAAGCAACAAGACTGCCATTTGTCTGTCCGCAGCTTGTATTTACAACTGCAATGGTATTAACGAAAACGGAAGTTAATGGTTCTGTAATAGATACCGTACTTATTACGATACACCCGATCGCATCTGTAACAGTTACAGTATAATTCCCGGCAGGCTGACCAGTAATTGTATTTGAAGTGCTTCCTGTGCTCCAGCTATATGTTAACGCCGAAGTTCCTGTGGCATTTACAACAATGCTCCCTGTTCCTCCTCCTCTACACAATACATTAACAGGTGAAATACTATTTATAGCCGGCGCTGTGGTATTACTTATAGATACACTTTGTGTCCGGGTACAACCATTTCCATCGGATAAAGTTAATGTATATATACCAGCCGAAAGGTTAGAGGACGTCATTCCTATTGACCCACTGCTCCATGAATATGTATACGAACCTGTTCCGCCACTTACAGAAGCAACAGCACTTCCGTTACTTATTCCACATGAAGCA
>JAEUTS010000373.1 GCA_016787005.1 Bacteroidia bacterium | reverse complement strand
AGGTCTGTTTTGTTATTAATTATTCCTTTGTTCAATATGTCTAAAACAGAACCATTTGATTCGATGTTAAGCACTTTAGCGTTTGTGATTGTATTGCCAATATCATCCGGTTTCGGAGCGAACCCGTTTTTTGTGCCAATTATATTTATATCATCTTCCTGGTTATTTGCGTCGGTATATTCACCCAGGCTCCAGTGTCCGACTGCTCTTGTATAGGAAGAGCCCATAATTGGCGCCCAATCGGCATGGCCCGAATAATAGGTTGTAGTAGATTTCCCGTCATGATGTAATCCAACAGTGTGGCCAATTTCGTGCGAAACAGTTTCTCCGGCGGTTTTTGCGCCATTATTAAATGCCCAGCATGGATTTCCTTTTCCGTCAGAGAAAGAACCTATATATGCTACTCCTCCTGATCCCGGAGAGGCAGTAGTTGTAGAGGTAACGATGCACATTTTTTTCTTGAATTTATCCGCAGCGTCAAATACCACTCTGTCCGTGGTTACATTTACATCAAACGTAAGATAATCCTGCGCAACTATCTCCCAGATCGTCTGTATATCAGCGTTTGTCCAGGGCCGGGCAGCCGCGTCAATAGTAGTTCCGCCATTCCAGCTACTTGTGGATACTTCACCGTCGAGGTCAATGTAAATTACATATTGTGACCCCGGTTTACTTTCAAATAAAGGTATTGCATTAACAACTGTAGGAAGGGCTTCCTTTTTTTGAGCGGAATTGTCAGGGGCCTGTTTGTAATCGATGCAAAGAACGGATTCAATATTAACTTCCTTAACCATTAAATTATTAGATACATCATCGGTATAATACTTGTATGCTTTTTTGTCTTTTACAGACGTATACAATCCATCAATCTCACCATTTGTATTTACGCTCAGACTAAATGTGCTTGAAGGTTCGTTGCCAGTGCCAATAATTTCTGTCGTGCCGCCATAAGATCTTTTGAGATTTATTT
The DNA here is from genome assembly GCA_016787005.1 of Bacteroidia bacterium. Lineage (GTDB taxonomy): Bacteria > Bacteroidota > Bacteroidia > JABDFU01 > JABDFU01 > JABDFU01. The sequence continues at coordinate 22,067 of JAEUTS010000373.1, read as the reverse complement.
TCCCGGCGATAGTAGCTCCCGAAGGTGTCGGTAATGTGAACGTTGAGTTGTCGCCGGAAGATACCGCATTATTAATAAGCTTTCCAAAACCAATAGAGTTACCAATGTTCCTGGTTAGGCTATTTTGGCCGAAAACCAAAGCAATACATGCCAACAGCGCTGCGGAGAGGTAGATCTTTTTTATCATGGCTTAAGGTTTTAATATTGATTTAATTATTCTAAATGGCACTAATGCTTTTGTATTCTTGGGATTGAAAGCTTCCGTTTATGATTGTTTCTGCTTTATATTAATGAACTTATTATAATGAATTTACTTTGAGAAAGCCCGAATTCCAAATTAGATTTTGAAATAAATGATTAACCTAACTATAGTATTATTTTGTTAATTAATAGATTATCAATATATTAGAGTATAATATAATAAATAACCTAAATGTCATCTTCGCAACTCTTTGAATTGGTTCATTCACTTAGTCAATCGGAGAAGCGATATTTCAAAATATTTTCTTCTTTCCAGGCCGGAACCAAGGTTTACCTCGATCTTTTTAACGCCATTGTCAGGCAAAAGGAATATGATGAACAAAAGTTAAAGAATAAATTGAATATCCGGGCCTTTGCTGCTGCAAAAAAATATTTATACAACCTTATTATGCGCAGTCTGCGTTCGCAGCAACAAAGCCATAATGTGAGTATGGAAATAAAGGATAAGTTAAAGGATGTTGAGATACTTTTTCAGAAAGGATTATTTGAGCACAGCAATAAGTTGTTGGTAAAAGCTAAAAAACTGGCCCAAGCCTATCAAAAGCATCCGTTGCTGATAGAAATTTATCAGCTCGAGCATATGATCGCGAATGTGGCCTTTAACACTTCTCAGCACAAGCGAATTTTTGAAAAGGGATACGAAGAATCTACCGGCACCATTGAAGCATTGAAAGAGCAGATGGAGCACCGGAAGATAATTAACCTTTTAATTTATAAGCGCAGTCGACTTGGAAAAATAATAAGAAGTGAAAATGAGAGAGTGGAAATTTATAACAAAGCAAAATCGCTCCTTGATAAGGATCCTGAAACATTGCTATCTTATCGTACCGGTATATTTCATTACATAATTAAAGAGCTTTATTATTACAGTATTGGTGATATTGAAGCCGCCTATAGAAGCAGTAAAAATTCAATACGTCACATGGAATCTGATCCTGTGCAGTTAAAGCAAGAGCTGAATAATTATATGTTCGGTTTAAACAACCTGATGAATTCGCAAATTGCTCTACATAAGTATGAAGAAATCAAAGTCAGTATTGATAAATTACAGTTGATTGAGGCGAACACTACTATAGAAAGAGCCAGGATATTCGGATTTTACGCGAGTAAAGAAATTATTTATTTTGTATACACGGGCCGCCATAAAGAGGGATTAATGCATGTGCCGGTAATTGAAAAACAATTGATTCAATATGAAGGGATAATTCACAAGCCGGCTTGTTATGCTTTATATGTGAATATTGAAGTATTGTACATTGTTTGCGGCAAGTTCCATGATGCATTGCATTGGAACAATCGGATCCTGAATGACCCTGAAATAGAATCTTTCCACGATTTTTATTCGAATGCGCGTATTTCGGAAATAATCATTCACTATGAGCTGGATAATTTAGAAACAGTGCAATCTCTTATCCGGTCGTATTATCAGTTTTTAATTAAAAATACGGGACAATACAGGTATGAAAACAGTCTGGTTCGTTTTTTCAAAAACCTCATAAACATAACCGATAGGAGAAACCTGAAAGCTGAATTTATACGTTTTCATAAAGAGCTGTTAGAGCTTGCTTATGATCCGTATGAAAGAGAGGCATTTGACTTTTTTAATCTTATTTATTGGATGGAAAGTAAGATAGAAAATCGTCCTTTGGCTGAAATTATAAAAGAAAGGGCAGGGAATGCCCGGATATCGTAACCGCGATCACGGTTACATTAATATACCTGATCAATAAACAAAAAAGGAACCTGTTTGGCTCCTTTTTTGTTTTCTTAAATGTTTAAATTTCTATTTCACCGACTCAACCACTGCTTTAAAAGCTTCAGGGTTGTTAAGTGCAAGATCAGCCAAAACCTTACGGTTAAGGTTCAGATTTTTTTTGTGAATTTTACCCATAAACTCAGAGTAACTCATGCCATGTTCGCGAACACCCGCATTAATACGTTGTATCCATAATCCGCGCATGCTGCGTTTTTTCAGTTTACGGCCTCTGTAGGCGTACTGTAAACCTTTTTCAAAAACGTGTTTGGCAACTGTGAGGATATTCTTGCGCGCGCCCCAATATCCTTTTGTTTGTTTTAGAAGTTTTTTTCTCCTGGCTCTCGAAGCCACATTGTTAACCGACCTTGGCATGTTGTTTAGGTTTTTGGTGAGAAGCGTTCCTTATGCTGTCATTCCGAGCAACGCGAGGAATCTTTTGTGCTATACACCGGGTTTATACTACTTATATAAAGAACATTTAAAAATTTTCACCTTTTTTTCTTCTCCATCCTTCGATTTGGCTCAGGACAGGTTTGGAGAAGGTGTCACGACTGAGCCGAGACCGATGAGGTTACGCTTTTCCCTTACCGAGGTTCAGCATAAATTTCACTCTTCCTGCATCAGAAGGATGAACTTCAACGAAGCCGGCAAGTTTTTCTTTACGTTTCTTTGATTTCTTGGTAAGAATATGATTTTTGAAAGCCTGTTTCCTTTTCAGCTTACCTGTTCCGGTTACAGAGAATCTTTTCTTTGCACTGGAGTTTGTTTTTACTTTTGGCATCGTATGAAAATTAAGAATTAAAAATTATAAATTAAAAATTGGCATCCTTTTCTTTTGCTGCTGCATCCTGCGACTGCCGCTCAATTTACTTTTTCTTCGGAGCAATAATCATCATCATTCGTTTTCCCTCTAACAAAGGAAGCTGCTCGGCTTTTCCGTATTCTTCCAATTCATTTGCGAAACGTAACAATAATAATTCACCCTGATCTTTATAAACAATTTCACGGCCCCTGAACATCACGTAAGCTCTTACTTTTGAGCCTTCTTTTAAAAAGTTCATCGCGTGATTCTTTTTAAAAGTAAAATCGTGATCATCGATATGCGGACCAAATCGTATCTCTTTAACAACTACCTTCTGCGCTTTGGCCTTCATTTCTTTGGCCTTCTTCTTCTGTTCGTAAAGAAATTTTTTGTAATCAATTACTTTACAAACGGGAGGAACCGCTGTTGGCGCAATCTCAACGAGGTCAACACCTGCATTTTTTGCTATTTCAATGGCTTCGGCGATCGGGAAAACTCCTCCTTCAATGCCATCGCCAACTACACGAACTTCAGCAGCGGTAATACGCTCGTTAATCTTGTGCGCTGCTTCTTTTTTCACAAACCTGTTATTAGGTCTTGGAAAAAATGGTCTGGGTTTATTAAATACTATTGCTATAACTACCTCCGTTTTTAAATTTTACTTATTTATCAGGACGAAACCATTTTGGCTTCGATTTCATTTTTTATAATATTTTCAAACTCGTCAATAGTGAAAGTTCCTTTATCACCCTCACCATGTTTACGAACCGATACTTTTTTATCAGCTTCTTCTTTCTCTCCGACTATTAACATGAAGGGGATCTTTTTCATTTCAGTATCCCGTATCTTCTTGCCAATCTTCTCGTTCCGCTCGTCAACAAGGCCGCGAATATCGGAATTATTTAGCAATTCTAAAACTTTTTTGGCGTAATCGTTGTATTTTTCGCTTATTGGGAGTACATATACCTGCTCGGGAGTAAGCCATAAAGGGAAGTTTCCGGCACAATGCTCTATTAAAACGGCTATAAACCGTTCCAGTGATCCAAATGGAGCCCTGTGAATCATTACAGGTCTGTGTTTCATGTTATCATTTCCGGTGTACTCTAATTCAAAGCGCTCGGGCAGGTTGTAATCTACCTGAATGGTTCCGAGCTGCCATTTGCGGCCAATAGCATCTTTTACCATGAAATCGAGTTTGGGACCATAAAAAGCAGCTTCCCCAAGCTCAATAACAGTTTTGAGTCCTTTTTCGGCAGCCGATTCAATAATAGCTTGTTCAGCCTTTTGCCAGTTCTCGTCGCTACCAATGTATTTGGCCTTATTTTCCGGGTCACGCAATGATATTTGAGCTGTATAGTCCTTAAAATCAAGCGATTTGAATACGTAAAGAACCAGGTCAATAACCTTGCAAAACTCTTCTTTTAGTTGGTCGGGCCGGCAAAATAAATGCGCATCATCTTGTGTGAAGCCACGCACCCTTGTTAAGCCATGCAGCTCACCATGCTGCTCGTAACGGTAAACTGTACCAAACTCCGCAAAGCGCAGAGGCAGATCTTTATACGATCGGGGAGAGGTTTTGTATATCTCGCAATGGTGCGGACAATTCATCGGTTTGAGGAAAAACTGTTCTCCTTCCTGTGGAGTATTTATAGGTTGAAAACTATCCTTCCCGTATTTTTCAAAGTGACCCGAGGTTATATACAATTGCTTATTACCAATGTGCGGAGTTGCCACAGGCAAATATCCTGATTTGATCTGTTGTTTTTGTAAAAAATGGATAAGACGTTCGCGCAAGGCGGCTCCTTTGGGCAGCCACAAAGGCAGGCCCATTCCCACTTTTTCAGAAAAGGCGAATAGCTCCAACTCCTTTCCAAGTTTGCGATGATCGCGCTTTTTTGCTTCTTCAAGTAAGGTCAGATATTCTTTCAGATCTTTTTCCTTAGGAAAACTTATTCCGTAAATGCGTGTAAGCATTTTGTTTTTTTCATCACCTTTCCAATAGGCCCCGGCAATGGTCATGAGTTTCACGGCCTTTATAAAACCTGTGTTTGGTATATGCGGGCCACGGCACAGGTCAGTGAAATTTCCCTGCTGGTATAGAGTAATATTGCCATCCTCCAGACCTTCAAGAAGGTCGAGTTTGTAAGCGTCATTTTTTTCCCGGAAGTATGCAACGGCATCTTTTTTAGAAATATCTTTCCTGACATAAGCGTTGTTTTGCCTTGCCAGTTCGATCATCTTGTCTTCAATTTTTTTGAAGTCGTCAGAGGAAATAGTTTTTCCGCCCAGGTCGATATCGTAATAAAAACCATTTTCAACAGGCGGGCCTACCCAGAATTTAACACCGGGATAAAGTGCTTCAAGGGCCTCGGCCATGAGGTGTGCAGAGGAGTGCCACAAAGTGGATTTCCCGCTTTCATCATTCCAGGTTAACAGAACAAGTTTCGTATCAGAATTGATCGGGCGTGTAGCGTCCCATATCTCACCGTTTATTTTTGCGGCTAAAACATTTCTTGCTAATCCTTCGCTGATGCTTTTTGCAACGTCGAGCGCTGTCGATCCTTTCGGATATTGCCTGATGGAACCATCGGGCAGGGTAATATTTATCATAGTTGTTTTTTTTCCTGCATACAACGCAGGGTTATTTCCGTCAAAGATAATGAGCTTATGGCTGATAACCAACGATCATCACAACACATCCGCGTTTACGTTTTGTGTCAGATGCAGGGGGGATAGAATATTCAATAAAGTAAGTTCCGGTATGCGGGGGTTGAAAGGACCAAAAGCAACCTGAGCTTTGTTTTGAGTCGTACACTTTTTTCCTGTTCCTGACACGGATATCCTTGTCGTAAATATTTACCTGTACCGTTCCATCTTCGTCTCCGGTACAAAACAACACTTTGTAACTGGAAGCCTTATAAGTCATGAATTGTACCTGTAATGTCTGAGGTTTATCAGTGTATTCAAATTTACATTGTTCAAAACTGTCGTAAAGGTATTGACCTAAGTTTAGCTTACAGTTGTTAACGAGTGCTTTTGATTTACACTGGCCATAATAGTTTATGCAAATAAAAACAGATAAGCCAAAAGCAAAAAACAGCCGTAATGGCTGTTTTTTATTTGTTGCTATTTTGGGTTTGCCTGCGAACAGGACAAGCATCGCTGATAGTTTGTTATTCTTTGTAGCCAATCAACATCACCGCGCATCCGGTTTTCTTTTTACCTGTGGCGGATTTCGGGATCTCATAATCAATAAAATAAGTGCCGGCTTTTGTCGGCTCGAATGTCCAGCGTTTGTCAGCGCCATTAGCTGAGTCATATATCTTGTTCCGTTTTTTTGATCGTTGATTTTTGTCGTAAATATTCAGCTTAAGGTCTTCTTCAACACCAGAGGTGCAGAAAACCAATTTGTATTGCTGGCCCGCGAAAGCGGTGAACTCAACTTCAATTATCTGTGGTTTGGCAGGATCGGCAGTTATTTCGTTCAATGCGTAGCTGTCATACTGATAAGGTGCAATGCTTGGTTTGCACTCTTTCACAACCTGTTTGGCTTTACATTGCGCCTTAGCAGGAGTCGCTGCAGCAGTTATGAAAAGAACTACGGTAATGATCAGATTAATTTTTTTCATGTCAATTCGGGTTGAAAATGTTTTTAATGTCATAAAAAGATCAGCTGTTTACAAATTTGTTACGCAACTCGGTTATTTTTTTGATAAGCTCCGCTGTCTCGGTTTCGGTGAGTTCTACGACTAAACCCGAACTGTCATCTTCAGACACTGTTTTGCTTTTCTTCACAGATTCAAAATTATTGTAGGTGTCAAGTAAAGTATTCATGTCGGCAACCAGTGTCGCAATCCCTGGATCTTTCGACTGGTGTGTTTTCAGAACATTGACTATTTTGGAAAGAATTGTCATTTGCTCGGAGATCTTGTTGTTGAGTCTTTTGTCTTTTGATTTTTCGAACACCCTGGATCCGATATACATTGCTTCTGTCCACGCACCTGCAAAAGCTATAGCGGAGATCTGCTGCTGTTCATTATCTTCCAGGTAAGTATCAGTTGCCATTTGTAATTCGGCAATAATATTCCGCAGAGAATCTTCGGCATTAATATTCTTTTCAAAGCGTTTAACAAAGCCGCCTTCTTCAAATATGCTGGTCATGCCTAACGAACTTGCAAGCTGTGTGGAGGCCTTCATATAGGTCAGTGCATCCTGACTTTGTTTGTTCAGAACGCAATACGCCAGGTCGGCACCATATACACCGAGATTAAGCGATTTGGAATAATTAGCGGTATATTTCGAAGGGTCCTTTTGATTATTAGTAATGCCTTCCAGGAATTTCAATCCTGATTTTTTGAATAACGAGGCAATCTGAAGGGGAGAAGGAAGATTATAAGAAACCTGATCAACTTCTTCAGCGGGTTGAGCAGTTGAGTCGGCTACAACCGTGTTTTCGGCGGATGTATCTTTAGCGGTTTCGCCGCCTCCGCAAGAGGCCATTAATGCAGCTATTGAAAAAATAAACGTAAATTTCAAAGTGCCTGGTAAAATAATGTTTTTCATGTGTAAATAATATTTGTTTTTAATGTCACATGGAATACGCCATATACATGTCGGTATTGTATACCAATGGTATATGGTTATTTCATCTGTATGTAATTTAAACGTTTTTGCAAAATAAAATGTCCCAATATTCATTAAGGCATTTCATGCATAAAGGATTATTTCAACTGCTAAACTACAAAAAAAACAATAACATACACAATGAAAAACAGTTAACAACTGATAGCTAATAGTCACTCCCTGAGGTCGACGACTTCAATGCCGGGGTGTGCTTTTACATCAAATACAAAAACACTATCAGGTATAACGGTGCTGGTTACAAATGTGTTGATGGTATAGTCAAACACATTTCCATCTTTCATAAAAACAGTAAAGGAAGATATTTGCTTTTGGGCCTTATTAATAACAAGCTTAATGGTATGGAATTTCTTTTTCTCAGGGTTGTTCGGAAACAAGTCAATGGTTTGAGTTGTAGCGGTTTCGCTGATAAACTTATATTTATAGCCCTTTTCGTAAATTGTAAAAATATTGCTTGGCGTCACGCCGTCGTTTGAGTTGGGATCTACACTATTTATCTGCAACTCGTTATTGTCTTTGAGGTAGGTCCAGGATGTTTTGGCGTCTGAAATGATCTCCTGTCCTTTAATATCAAGTTTATATCTGTCACCTTTCAGCTGCAGGGCACCCTTTTGCGTTTCGGGTTTTTTGGTTTTATCCTTACTTTGCATTACCATCGTGAAATCAACCTTTATGGAGGTGTACGATTTTGTTTTGGCGCTTACTTCATCAAGAATTCCTTTGGCTTTAGGGTCTTGAGTGTCTTTGATTTGCGCGATTGAACCGGTGCAAAATGCCACTGCTATCGCAAATAGAAATAACTGGTTCATACTAATATGATATTTACGGCAAAAAAATTACTCTGCCGGGGTTTTGGAGGAGTTATTCAATAATTGTTCCAAACTCATCATGTCCTTGATTAACACCTCTCTGGCCTTACTTCCTTCAAACTGACCGATAATTCCTGCCGCTTCCAGCTGATCTACGATTCGCCCTGCGCGGTTATACCCAAGTTTTAAACGCCTTTGTAATAATGAGGCAGAACCCTGCTGATGCTGTACAACAATGCGTGCGGCATCGGCAAACATAGCGTCACGTTCGGAGGGGTCCAATTCACCTGAACCACTTTCTGCGTTCTCATCGACATATTCAGGCAATTTAAACGCTTCGGGATAACTGCGCTGCGATCCGATAAAGTCGGTAATTTTGTCCACTTCCGGTGTATCAACAAAAGCACACTGTAACCTTATAAGGTCACTTCCGGTTGAAAGAAGCATATCCCCACGGCCAATAAGTTGTTCAGCCCCCCCCGAGTCGAGAATGGTGCGAGAATCGATTTTTGATGTTACCCTGAAGGCAATACGTGCAGGGAAATTGGCTTTTATAGTTCCGGTAATGATATTTACGGATGGTCGTTGTGTTGCGATGATCAGGTGGATGCCAATTGCCCTGGCCAGCTGAGCCAGACGCGCTATAGGTGTTTCAACTTCTTTTCCTGCAGTCATAATGAGGTCGGCAAACTCATCAATTACAAGAACTATGTAAGGTAAAAATTTATGTCCGTTGTTTGGATTGAGCTTACGGGCAATAAACTTGGCGTTATATTCTTTCAGGTTTCTTACCTGTGCTTCTTTCAGCAGGTCATAACGCTGATCCATTTCAATGCAAAGTGAATTGAGTGTATGTACAACTTTTTTGGTATCTGTAATAATGGCTTCTTCTGTGTCAGGAAGTTTTGCTAAAAAGTGGCGTTCAATTTTATTGAATAATGTCAATTCAACTTTCTTAGGATCGACAAGTACAAACTTAATTTGCGAAGGATGTTTTTTGTAAAGCAGTGAGACAAGTATCGCATTCAGTCCTACCGATTTTCCCTGGCCTGTAGCGCCGGCCATAAGCAAGTGCGGCATTTTGGCAAGGTCGGCAATAAAGGTTTCGTTTGAAATGGTTTTACCCAAAGCAATAGGCAAATCCATGTTTGAATTCTGAAATTTATCTGACGCGAGGATGGTTCGCATGGCAACCATTTCCGGATTCAGGTTAGGGACCTCAATGCCAATTGTTCCTTTACCTGGTATTGGAGCAATAATGCGTATGCCAAGGGCCGATAAACTCAATGCTATATCATCTTCGAGGTTCTTTATTTTTGATATGCGGACGCCTGCGGCAGGAATAATTTCATACAGAGTAACGGTTGGGCCAATCGTGGCTTTTATTTTTTCTATCTGGATACCGTAGTTATTAAGTGTACTTACAATACGGTCTTTGTTGGTGTTTAGTTCTTCGGCATTAACACTTCCCTCTTTGTTTGAATATTGTTCCAAAAGGTCGAGGTGCGGCATTTGATAAGATGACAGATCAAGTGTAGGGTCGTATTCTCCAAAGGGTAACGCTTCTCCTGGGGTATTTATTTCGGCTATTTCTTCAGTTTTTTCGATGACAGTGAATTGTATATCCCCTGGATCACCTTCTTCGGCTTCAGCCAGTAATTCAAGCTCTTCCTCAGCGTCATCCGCTTCTTCAATTGTTTCCGAAGGAGCTATCTCCACATTCTCTTTCTCTTTAAATGTATTAACCGGTTTTATTTCCGGTTCAGTCATGATTGGTTGTTGAATATTCATTACAGGCTGAGGAGTTAATTCAGCTTCAATGATCTGCTCTTCTGCTTTTTTAGTAAACAGGTTGAATGACATATTGAATGCCAATACCATAAAGGTGAGGAAGGAAAAGCCAAGGAGAAAGCCTGTTCCTATAACGCCAAGTATTCCGTTCAGTGATTGTGAAATGGTGTAGCCGAAGCCGCCGCCAAAATAAAAATAGTTGTCTGTAAATATATAACCAAGTGCTATTGAGAGCCATATCAGCGCAAAGAATGAATACCCTGCTGTTTTGCCAATGGGCAGCAATGAAAACTTAAACAATATTCGAACACCCAGCACTAAACTTATCAATACGAATGCATAAGAGGCTACCCCGAACCATTTGTGAATAAAGAGATGCGCTGTTAGTGCGCCTACTTTCCCAAGCCAGTTTTCAGCCCGGACGTCAGGTGAAAAAAGTGTTCCCAGGGGACCCGCAACTTTATCGTAATCGGCTTGCCAGGTGAACAGGAAGGATGTGAAAGCAATGAACAGGTAAGCGGAAAAAAGTAAAAAGGTTAATCCGGAAATTTTATGGAAGCGTTCATCGTGAATGAATGCAAATGCGTTTGTTATTTTTTCGGAAAGCGGGATTTTTGATTTTTTTTTCTCTTTGCGTTCTTTTTTTTCAGCTTTGGGGGCTTTCCCGGGTTTTTCCTTTTTTTCCGAAACAGACCATTCCGAAGGAGCTTCAGCAGACACCTCTTCCTTGCTTTCGACAATTTCAAGCTCAGTATCAGGTTCTTTAATAGTATTTTTCAGCTCGTTTCGCTTGCGTTCGGCCATAAAAAGGGCTTGTTTACAGGTATTCAAAGTTATTTAATGACAAGGGCCATCTATACCTTAAACGAAAAACTTATACACTTAGTGTTGTGGAAAAGACCACAAAAAAAGCCTTCTGAAGTTTTTCAGAAGGCTTTTTTTGAAACGACAGTAGTTTTATTGTCCGCCTCCGCCAAAATTTTTCATCATCTCTTTCTGGAGGTCTTCTGTAGTGGTTTCTTTATATCCTGTGGGAACAGCAAAGATCGTGTCATCCAGTTTTTCTTTTGTAACGCTTACTGCGGTAAATTTCATTTGTGTGCCGGCATCAGGACTGATGGAATATTCAAGCGGGAAGCCTTTTAAACCTTTAAAGTTATTGCCATAGCCTTTGTCGTATGGAATGTCGGCTGTGTAAAAAACGGTTGTTGTATATTCCCTTTTTGTTTCAGGGTCGGCGACTGTTATTTCAGCCTTTTTGCATTTATAACCGGCAATGGTCTTTGTTTCGGCCAGTTCCTTTATTTTAACATCAGGACGGGCCTGATCTTTTTTTATTTCTTCGGGTTTGGTCTTTATCATATACTTCGTGCCCATCATATCCAATAATGTAAAGCCGGTATGCTCTTTATTATTGGTAATACTTATGGTGCTCGACATGGGTGTTTTTGTTTCAGTGCGTGAATGTTCGTTTTTGATTTTAGTTACCATCGAGCTGCTTTTCATCATGGCAGCCGCTTCAGGAGGCATGTTTTTCATGTCTATATCCATAGAATATTCCACAGTACCTTCGAAATTTCCCGTTTGGGCATATGTTTGAAAGGCAAAAAGCAGTATTGTAAAGCTAAATGCGAGTTTTAATAATTTGTTCATTGGAGGAATACTTTTGTCAATTAAAAAGATTGTTCTGAGCGGTTATTGCATGCCGACAAATAAGTCGTCTAATTCCTTTTGGGAAATTAATTTATAATCGCCGGGAGTCTCAAAATCACTGTCTTCAATAGTTGATTTGGCCACTCTGCGCGCTGTGAATCGTAATTCGAGGTTATAGCGTTTCAATTGGTACTCCATCAGCACTCCGTCAATTTCGTTATATTCATTGCCCCAGTTGGGTTTCTCCAGTTCAATTTCTTCGGTATAATATACATCAAAAGGCGGCCGTGAGTTATCTTCGTAGCTTATTGTTGCTTTCTTGCACCTGTACCCTGCGATCAACTTGGTTTCATTTGTTTTCTGGATCCGGAGTTTAGAGTTGGATATTTCTTTCTGTATATCATCAGCGTTGGCAACAGAGGCATATTTTTTATTAAGCAGTTTAACCAATTGGGTAACTGTTTTGTTATTATAATCTGATACAAAGGACATTGTTAAGAGCCCCATTCCGGCACTCATTTCGGCTACCGATCTGCGATCTTTGAATTTTACCACCATTTTATTGGGGGCCAAATCGGCCATTGGATTGTTGGGATCGACGGCCGATGCCTCAAACTCAATAATTCCTTCTGACACAACTTTTCCATTCGATCCCCTGCCGCAGGCCATTACAGTTACCAGGAATAACAGGCAGACAGAATAAATTAAGTAACGCCTCATATATCGATCAACGTTTAATAGTAAAGAGGAATAAAAGGCAAATATATTGATAATTTCTCTTTAAATTAATTCTTTTTTTTTAAGTGGCAGTGAAACAGGGTCTTATTAAAGATATCTGATCTGGCGAATTGAGGTTAATTTGGGCTCTAAAGCATACATAAAATAGCAAATAAACAGTTATTTCACGTGTGTATATTTTTTGCTTTTAGGGTCACATGCCCGTACCTGGGCAGGCAGGGATGCGTCATAAACTCATATCGGTTTGTATGCCAACGGAATATGACTATTTCAATTCATCAAAATAACTATCCAGCTCATCCTGCGATATTCTTTTATAATCGCCCTTTGTACTGAATTCGGTTGTGTCAATATGCACCTGGTCGAATTTTTTGGCAGTAAAGAATAATTCAAGGTTAAAGCGTTTCATCCGATATTCCATTAACATTCCATCGATCCCGGAAAATTCGTTCCACCAATTGGGTTTGTTAAGTTTAAAGAAAGTAGTAAAATATACATCAAACAAGTGATTGTTTTTTTCCTTTTCAAATATCTCGGCTTTCTGACATTTTATACCTGCTATAGTTTTAAACTCTTCAACTTTTTTTACGGTATATTTTGGTACATTTTTAAATATGGCATTTAGGTTTTCAGCGTTGGCGGAGCAAGAGTATCTCCGGTCAAATATCCGCACCAATTGTGTAAATATATTTTTTTTGCCGTTCGAAATAAATTTTATTCCAACTGCGCTCATGCCGGTTTCCATTTCCGCAATACACTGGTCATTTTTAAATTTCAGTGTCATTGACTTTGGCGCCATTGCCGACAATACATTACCCGGATCAACAGGTGTAACATCGTATTCAATAATACCTTCGTCGGAGGTGCCTTTAGTGGATGAGTTGCAGCTAAACAGCAAGCCGATGCAGACGATGAATGATAACAATAATATTTGTTGCTGTTTTATCAATAGAGTGTCTTGAAAAACATTCGGGAATTCAGGAGCATCTTAAAACTTAAATATAAAATCCTGATTTCTGTTAATCCCGATTCCTTGATTTTCGAATTGAAAGGTAATGCTTTTATCAATAACCCAGTGTTTTGAGCATTGATTTAAAGCTTTGTTCTTTTGCAAAGAGCCGGGTTGATATCTCACCGTTTTCGTCTTTGGAAATGATGACGTGCTTAGGTGCAGGGATCAGGCAATGCTGAATACCTCCGTAACCTGCCAGCGATTCCTGGTATGCGCCCGTATGGAAAAAGCCTACATAAAGCGGTTCCTCTGAGTTTACATCAATTTTGGGAAGGAACACCTGGTTGGCATGGGCTTCAGTATTGTAATAATCCATGCTGTCGCAGGTTAGCCCGCCCAGATTCACGCGTTGATATTCGCGGTCCCATTTATTGATTGCAAGTAAAACAAAGCGCTGGTTAATACCCCATGTGTCGGGCAGCGTTGTAATAAAAGAACTGTCGATCATATACCATTTCTCACGGTCGTTCTGATTTTTTTGATCAAGCACCGAATAGATGGCGGCGCCGCTTTCCCCTACAGTAAACGATCCGAACTCTGTGAAAATATTCGGTTCTCTTATTTTGTATTGTTTACAATAGGTTTTTATCTGAGATATGATTTCTTCGATAATATATTCATAATCATAATCAAAGTTAAGGGAAGTGCGTATAGGCATTCCTCCGCCAATATTGAGGGAGTCCAACTCCGGGCATATCTTCTTCAGATCGGCATAAACTTTAAGGCACTTGGCCAACTCAGTCCAATAGTAAATAGAATCCTTAATGCCTGTGTTGATGAAGAAGTGAAGCATTTTAAGTTCAAACTTCGGATTACCCTTTATGTGCTCTTTGTAATAATCCACAATTTCTTTGTAGCGTATGCCTAAGCGGGAAGTGTAAAACTGGTAGGATGGCTCTTCTTCAGCCGCGATGCGTATACCAAGTTTGGTTTTATGTTTTACATGTTTTTTATAATAATCTATTTCGCTTTTATTATCCAAAACCGGGATAACATTAAATCCCTCATTAATTAGTTCGGTAATGTATTGCTGGTAATTTTCACGTTTGTACCCATTGCAAACAATAAATTTATCTTTGGTTATTTGCCCCCTCTTATAGGCTTCGCGTACAATCGGGATGTCGAATGCGGATGAGGTTTCAATGTGCACATCGTTTTTAAGAACCTCTTCAAGAATAAAAGAAAAATGTGAACTTTTTGTACAATAACAGTAAGTATAACTACCTTTGTAGTCTGATTTGGCCATAGCAACATTGAATAGTCGCTTGGCCTTTTCTATATGTGAACTTATCTTTGGCAAATATGTGATCTTAAGAGGGGTGCCATATTGCTTAATGATATCCATAATAGAAATATCATTGAATAGAAGTTGATTGTCAACCACGGAGAAGCCTTCCTGTGGAAAATTGAAGGTTTGATGAATCAGATCACTGTATTTGTTCTTCATGATGTCTAAAGTAAGTGAGTTAGATCGATTAAATTTGTGCAAAGTAACTAACTTACTTTATATGTTTAAACAATTGTTGAAAAAAGTATAATAAAATGAAGACTGTAAAGCTGATTGAGGTAAAGTCCGAAATAGGTGCCGGTACAAGGGGTGCCAGTTTGGGCGTTGATGCTATTAAAATAGCTGCGCTTGACTTTGGAAGTTCTTATTTCAGAAAACACAAGACCGTTGAGGTTCCTAATGAAAATCAACAACTTATGGAACCCATTGTACATGAATATGCCAAGCGTATTAAAGGTGTATTAGCAGTATGTGAACGGGTTTCTAAAGAAGTGGCTAAAAGTTTTTCAGATCCCGATTGCTTTCCGATTGTGCTGGCCGGCGATCATAGTACAGCCATAGGTACTGTTGCCGGTATTAAAATGGCTTTCCCTAAAAAGCGAATTGGTGTGATTTGGATTGATGCTCATGCCGACCTTCACTCACCTTACACTACACTATCTGGTAACATTCACGGAATGACGCTTGCGGCACTTTTGGCGGAAGATAACATGGAGAATGGCATGAATAAGCCGGACGAAGAGACTGTGGAATACTGGAAAAAACTCAAAAATATCGGAGCAGTATCGCCCAAGATCAATCATTCCGATATTGTATTTATTGCCCTGCGCGACATGGAATCGCAGGAGGACCATATCATTAAGAAGAATAAGATACGGGTCATTAACCTGGCCGAAATAAGGCGGAAAGCGGTTGAACGTGTGGCATTTGAATCGCTCAATTACCTTGACCAATGCGATCTTATCTATATTTCATTTGATGTGGATAGCATGGATTCAAGTATATCCAAGGGAACCGGAACACCTGTTCCAAGCGGACTTACTGAGAAAGAAGCAGGCAACCTGATCTATTACCTGCTCCGCAGCCGCAAGATATGCTGCTTTGAAATGGTAGAGATCAATCCTACACTTGACAGAGAGAACCTGATGGCTGAGAATGCCTTTGAGATACTTTACAAGGCAACCAACCAGATCACTAACGACTTTTAGTAATCATTAACGAATAACGAATAAAAAACGAATTGACGAATGTTAAACCAAATGCTTAGGTGGCCTAATTCGTCAATTCGTTTTTTATTCGTTATACATTAATGGCATTTAATGCCAATGAAAATAGAACAAGCCCTTACTTCCCTTGTAATTCAAGCCATCCGGTCGCTTTACAATTCAACTGTTGAGTCTAAATCTATTGTTTTCCAAAAGACAAATGCTGAATATGAAGGTGACCTAACTATTGTGGTATTCCCTTTTTTGAAGATATCTAAAAAATCGCCCGAAGTTACTGCAAAGGAAATAGGGGCATACTTGCAGGCTAACTCTCCTGAAGTGGAGCATTTTAGTGTGGTAAAGGGTTTTCTGAATCTCGTTATTTCGGGGCAGTATTGGTTTGATTATTTTACTAAAGTGGCAGAAAATACAGGCTATGCCTTTGTTCCGGTTACTGATTCGTCACCGACAGTTATGTTAGAGTATTCCTCACCCAACACAAACAAACCGCTTCACTTGGGGCATATCCGCAACAATCTGTTGGGCTATTCCGTTGCAGAAATATTGAAGGTCAATGGTAATAAAGTGATCAAAGCAAACCTTGTGAATGACCGTGGTATTCATATCTGTAAGTCGATGCTGGCATGGAAAAAATGGGGAAATGGTGAAACCCCTGAATCAGCAGGTATTAAAGGCGATCACCTCGTAGGCAAGTATTATGTGGAGTTTGATAAAAATCTCAAATCTCAAATCTCAAATCTCAAATCCCAGGGATTAAGTGAAGAAGAGGCGGAGAAAAAAGCTCCTTTCATGTTAGAGGTACAGGAGATGCTGCGAAAGTGGGAGGCAGGAGATGCGGAAGTGGTAGGACTTTGGAAGATGATGAACAGCTGGGTTTACAAAGGGTTTGATGAAACGTATAAAATGCTTGGTGTTGATTTCGATAAAATGTATTACGAGTCAGACACGTATTTACTGGGCAAAAAAATGATTGATGAGGGCTTGTCCAAAAATGTATTTAACAGAGGTGCCGACGGTTCTGTATTCATTGACCTGACTCCGGATGGCCTGGATAAAAAAATATTATTGCGTTCGGACGGAACTTCGGTATACATGACACAGGATATGGGTACCGCTGTGGAGCGTTTCAAAGAATTCCCCGAATTAAGCAAGCTGATCTACACTGTGGGTAACGAGCAGGATTATCATTTTAAGGTATTGTTTCTCGTTCTCAAAAAGCTCGGTTATAAGTGGGCGGAAAGCTGTTATCATCTGTCATATGGCATGGTTGAATTGCCCGAAGGTAAAATGAAATCACGCGAAGGAAAGGTGGTTGATGCCGATGATCTTATAAAAGAGATGATCGATACCGCAAGGGAAACTACAATGGAATTGGGTAAAACAGAAGGGTTGGAACTGCACGAAGCAGAAAAATTATATCACGCAATTGGTTTAGGCGCCTTGAAATATTTCATACTTAAGGTCGATCCTAAGAAGAAAATGCTCTTTAACCCAAAAGAAAGCATTGATTTTAACGGGCATACCGGGCCGTTTGTGCAATATACGTATGCAAGGATCCAGTCGGTGCTGCGGAAAGGCGGGTCTGTTGTTGGTTCTCGGTTGTCGGTTGTAGGTATTAACCGGAAAGAGAAGAACCTGATAAAAATTATTTATGATTTTCCCGGGGTGGTGCAGGATGCAGGCAGGGAATATAACCCCGGTGTTATTGCAAATTATGTGTATGAGCTATCGAAGGAGTACAACCAGTTTTACCACGATATAACTATTCTTAAGGAAGAGAACGCTGACTTGCGCAATTTCCGCTTAGCGCTTTCTGCAAAAGTTGCTGAAGTAATACGGTCTGGAATGAACCTGCTTGGAATAGAAGTGCCGGAAAAGATGTGATGGGATCAGGCGATTTGCAATCCATCCAGCCCTATCATTTGCTGTTTTTCAGGATCCCACAATTTGAGTTTGAAACAGGCAATAATATCCTTGACCTTGAATGAGGTTGTTTTAGGATGTTGTAGTTCAGGAAGCCCGGCCATTGCTTCAGGTAAACGGTAAAAAGGTATGCGTGAATTTAAATGGTGCACATGGTGAAAGCCAATGTTAGCGGTGCTCCAACGCATGAATCTGTTCATTTTCATAAAACTTGATGAGGCAAGCGCCGCTGTTTCATACGCCCATTCGGTATTGTCTCTGAATGTAACGTTTGGAAAGTTATGTTGCGCGTAAAATAAATAGGCACCAATGGCATGCGCAATAAGGAAAGGTAAAAACCACACCAGGAACCAGGTGAGCCAGCCAAAGTAAACAACAAGTAACACCGCAACGCCTACATGTAATACAAGCGCGATAAGCGAATCGAAATGCTTGCGGGGATTGCTGGTAAAAGAGTTATAACACATCCCGATGAGGAACATGGAGAAAAATCCGAGCATTATGGTAATCGGGTGACGACTTATTAAATATTCCCTGCGTTCTTTCGGAGAACTGTTTAAAAACTTTTGTTTGGTCATGATCGGGTATGAACCGATACTTGCGCTGAAAAGCTTTGAGTTGTGTTTGTGATGGTAATCGTGAGAGCGTTTCCAGATACTTGCCGGCGCAAGTGAATAGAGCCCGTATATGTACATAATGAATTTTGAAAATATATCTTTCTGGAGAATCGCTTTATGCTGATAGTCGTGGTAAATTACAAAAACACGTATGAATACAAAGCCTGCAAAAATACTGGAGAGCATCCTGACGATAAGCCATGGAGCAATTGCTGCGGATATGAGTGATCCTACCAGCAACAGCAACGAACTATAGGTATAATATATGCTAAGAAAACGTTTTTCTTTTCCGAACGGTTTAGTAGCTATTATTAAATCTTTCCCCTGTAACATTCAAACGTTAAATAACTATTAATGATCGCGGGCAAAGGTAAAAAAAAATTAAGATTTCAGGAAGTCTTATTATGCTTCCACCTGCGGTGCGACCAAAGCCATGTTTCGGGCTGCCGTTTAATGGATTCTTCCAGAGTTTTTGTATGCCATTCAGAAATATATCCTTCGGCACAGGTGGCCGGCTCTACAATCTGTCCTTCTGCCTTAACTTTATAATACCCCCGTTTTACGCGGATTATATTAATGAAAATAACAGGGTAGTTAAACCGGCCTGCCATCAGTTCCGTTCCTTTAAATACAGGAGTATCCTGGTTCATGAATTTTGTCCAGTAAGCATTTTCCGGCGGAGGTGTTTGGTCGGCAATGAAAGCGGTTGTCGACCGGATGTTTTTATTTTTTGTCATTTGCCTGAACGTGTCTTTCATGGGGATAAGACGGTTGCCAAACCGGGTGCGGATCTTTACCATGAGGTTATTGAAATAGTTGTTGGTAAGCGGGTGATAAATAATATATAACTGGTGTTTGCACTGCAATGCGAACGCGTTACCGGCCCATTCCCAATTACCTAAATGACCCATTACAATAATGGTGTTTTTGTTTTGCTCGTAATAGCTATTGAAAAGGTCTGCTGTTTCCCGTGTCATACTGCAATGTTTCAGGGCTTTTTCCCTGCTCATGGTAAGCGTTTTAAATGTTTCGAGCGAGAGGTCGCAAAAATACCGGTAATAGGCGCGCCTGATTCGCATTATCTCTTTTTCGGACTTTTGGGGAAATGAATTACGGAGGTTTTTGTACACTATTTTTTTTCGGTAGCCAATTACATAATACAACAACATGAATGTAAAGTCGGAAATGCGGTATAAGAGCCAGAAGGGGCAAAGGGAAATGAGGTAAATGAAGGGGAGGACGAAATAATAACTTAATCGTTGCATAGTGCTAAGATATGAAGTATCTCATCCTAAATTCCCGACTTTTGTTGTAAACATCCAAAAGGGATTTCATCCCACTCATTGGTATGGTATATTATTTTGTACAACAACTAAACCTTTAGTGAGCCACGGAACGCCCTGCCGGCATAATAAGATTCCGCACCGTTGTGATACACGAAAATATTGCCGTAGCGGTAATCAGCAAAAATGGCTCCGCCGAGTTTCCTGATAGCGGGAGGTGTTAATATCCAGCTCGATGTTTTGGTGTCGAAATTTCCAAGTTTCTGTAACTCCCGGTATTGTTCCTCAGTTAAAAGCTCAATACCCATAGCGGCAGCCATATTCATAGCGCTGTTTTTGGGTTTATGTTCTTTCCTTGACTGAAGGGCTTCATGGTCGTAACAAATACTTCTGCGTCCCGCAGGACTTTCCGATGAACAATCATAAAAAATGTATTCACCTGTCTTTTTATCATACGAAACAACATCCGGTTCGCCGCCCGTTTTTTCCATTTCATTGAGCGACCACAGTTTTTCGGAATTCGACTCAAGCTTTACTTGTACTTTACTCCATTCAATACCTTTGTGGCGGTTCAGGTTTTTCTCAAAACGGGTTTTCAATAAGCTAAGTAGTTCCTGACGTTGTGCGGGTGATAATTTTTTTTCGCTTTTCATTCGTATATAATTTATAAGTTGCTGTTTGTCACATGCCTGCCTGTCGGCAGACAGGGAATGCGCCATCTATTAATATTCATTTCTGTTTGTATTCGCTATTCAAGTTTAATAGTTATCACAATTTAGCCTTTTTTAGGGTTGAAAATACAAAATCAATATCATATTCGAACAGCAACGATCTCTGTAAAAGTTTTGTTAAATTTACGCTCCTTACATATCTGCCAAAGTTGTCGCATTGAGCGATTCGGGGTGGAAGCGTAGGTTAAAAAACAATGCATTATGTTCGATAGTTTAAGTGATAAAATAGAGCGCGCCTTTAAATTGTTAAAAGGCCAGGGTAAAATTACCGAGGTGAACGTATCTGAAACAGTTAAAGAGATACGTAAGGCTTTGCTTGATGCCGACGTAAATTACAAGGTAGCCAAACAGTTTACGGATACAGTTAAAGAAAAAGCCCTAGGCCAGAATGTACTTACCGCGATATCGCCCGGTCAGCTTTTAACCAAAATTACCCGCGATGAGCTGGCCCTGCTTATGGGCGGGGCAAGTGTTGATATTAAGCTTTCCAGCAGTCCCACCGTAATACTGATGAGCGGTTTACAGGGTTCAGGTAAAACTACATTTTCCGGTAAACTGGCGAGCTATTTGAAAAATAAACGAGGCAAAAAACCTTTATTAATTGCATGCGACCTTTACCGCCCGGCAGCTATCGATCAGCTGCATGTGTTGGGTGAACAAATTGGAGTGGAAGTGTTCTCCGATAGAGAGAGCAAAGATGCTGTATCTATTGCCAAACGTGGTGTTCAGCAGGCTAAAGAAAATGGCAACTCAGTTGTGATCATTGATACCGCCGGACGCCTCGCTGTTGATGAGGTGATGATGAATGAGATAGAGGCGGTTAAAAAAGCGGTTGATCCGGATGAGATATTGTTTGTAGTTGACGCGATGACCGGACAGGACGCGGTGAATACAGCCAAAGCATTTAATGAACGATTGAATTTTGATGGCGTTGTGCTTACAAAGCTTGATGGCGATACACGCGGTGGTGCGGCCCTTTCAATAAAGTCGGTGGTGAATAAGCCCATTAAGTTTGTGGGGACAGGGGAGAAGATGGAGGCGATGGATGTGTTTCACCCCGAACGTATGGCCGACCGTATATTGGGCATGGGCGATGTGGTAACGCTTGTTGAACGTGCGCAGGAGCAATTCAATGTGGAGGATGCCCGCAAATTGCAGAAGAAGATCGCGAAAAACCAATTTGACTTTAATGATTTCGTGGCCCAGCTTCAGCAAATAAAAAAGATGGGCAATATGAAAGACCTGGTGAGTATGATACCAGGAGTGGGCAAAGCGATAAAAGATGTGGACATTAAGGATGATGCTTTTAATGGTATTGAAGCGATTGTAGCATCAATGACGCCATATGAGCGCGAGCACCCCGAATCGCTCAACGGCAGCCGCCGGCAACGTATAGCGAAGGGGAGCGGAACATCGGTTACGGACGTAAATAAGCTTATCAAACAATTTGATGAGACCCGTAAAATGATGAGAATGATGGGCGATAAAAAGAATATGATGAAGATGATGAGTCAGATGAAAAATATGCGGTAGAAT
>JAEUTS010000436.1 GCA_016787005.1 Bacteroidia bacterium | reverse complement strand
CAATCCTGTTTCTGCTCAGCCGGCCCCAGTTGCTCAACCGGCAGCCCCTGCGGCTCAGCCAGCTCGGCAGTCAGGTAATAACGGAAAAGGAGTAAAGGCGGAAAGAAAAGAGATCAATCAGAACAGAAAAGAGATGAAAGCGGAGCATAAAGCGGAGATGAAAGAAGATAAGGAAGCCGTTAAAAATGCCAAAGAGGAACTTAAAAATGACAGGAAAGAAAATCAGGCCGAGAAAAAGGAGCTGAATCATGATGGTCATAATCACGATGGACATAATCATCCTCATAACCATTAATAATTTTCTGACTGACAATATTAGAGTAGTATACTAATTTGAATTAAAGTGTCAGAGGCCCTTGCTTATTTTTTGGACGAAGAAACTGTATGTGCAGAAGTCGATTTCCCGGACCGGGGAATCGACTTCGCTTTTATGTTAAAGCCCGCCGACTGGAAAGCTTTACTAAAGAAATGGGATGATTATTCCGATGAATGGAGAAGTGCAATAACCTATTTTGCCGGCTTTGCATATTTAGAAGATAGCGCAGTAATTATTTTAAAAGCACTGTATGAGAAAAATGAAAAGATCGTTTTGCAGGCGCTTTTCTCAATTTATGAAAGCATGAATGCGCAGATCGAAAGTGAGGGGCACAAAAGAAAACAAACAGGAAAACAACCCGCCGATAAAGCAGTTTATACTTTTTCTGTAAAAGATAGACAGAAAATACAAGAAGAATTAGCCTTGAGAAGTATGGAATTTGAAGTGTATCCCGAACTTAAGCAATTGCAGGATATGATCACCCGATCGGTATAGTGCTTAAGGGTAAAGCAGCTTTAAATAACAGGCATAATATTAACAGGTTTACTTAGTTTATTGATAATAAACTATTTAGCTGTCCGTAAAACCCCCTGTGTTTTTTTTACAGTCCCCCAAAAATATTCGTATTTTTGTGAAACTCCTTTAAACTTATTTCTACTATGTCAGCAGGCACCAAATACATTTTTGTAACAGGTGGTGTGACATCCTCTTTAGGTAAAGGAATTGTGTCGGCTTCGCTGGCGAAATTACTTCAGGCGCGTGGACATACGGTGACCATTCAAAAACTTGATCCCTATATTAATGTTGATCCGGGAACCCTTAACCCATATGAGCATGGAGAGTGTTTTGTTACTGATGATGGTGCAGAGACAGATCTCGATCTCGGACATTATGAACGATTTTTAAATACGCCTACTTCTCAGGCAAATAACGTTACAACTGGTAAAATTTACCAGACGGTAATTGAAAAAGAAAGACGCGGTGATTTTTTGGGAAAAACAGTACAGGTTATTCCGCATATTACCGATGAGATCAAGGATCGTATCCGCGCTTTAGGCAAAACCGGCAAGTACGAAATCGTGATTACTGAAATAGGTGGCACCGTTGGGGATATTGAATCGCTTCCTTATATAGAAGCTATACGTCAGTTGAAATGGGAGCTTGGGAAAGATTGCATAGTTATTCATCTTACACTTATTCCGTATTTGTCCACCACAGGTGAATTAAAAACAAAACCTACTCAGCACTCAGTTAAGTTAATGCTTGAATACGGGGTTCAACCCGATATCCTTGTGTGTCGTGCAGAGCATAAGATAAGCAAAGAGCTTAAAAATAAGATCGCCCTTTTCTGTAACGTTGAGGCTCGTGCTGTTATTGAAGCCATTGATGCCAGCACAATTTATGAAGTTCCATTATTTATGGAAGCCGAAAAGCTGGACATTGTTGTGCTTGAAAAATTGGGGCTTCCCGTTAAGGGCGAAGCTAAATTGGAAAGCTGGAAGCATTTCCTGACATCGCTGAAAACTCCTAAAACAGAGGTTCGCATCGGTTTGGTTGGAAAATATATTGAACTGAAGGATTCCTATAAATCAATTGCTGAGTCTTTTATTCATGCAGGTGTGGCCAATGAATGCAAAGTGAAACTGGAATGGATACACTCCGAAACGATCACTGATGAAAATGTAGGTTCCAAACTAAACGGACTTACAGGAATCCTTGTCGCACCTGGTTTTGGTAACCGCGGAATTGAAGGGAAGATAAATGCCATTAAATTTGCCCGTGAACATAAGATCCCCTTTTTAGGTATTTGCCTTGGTATGCAATGCGCCGTTATTGAATTTGCCCGTAATGTTATGGGTTTAAAAGGCGCTCACTCCACTGAAATGAATCCGGAAACAGCTCACCCGGTGATCGACCTGCTGGAAGCGCAGAAAAAGATAACCAATAAAGGAGGCACAATGCGCCTCGGAGCCTATACCTGCAATATAATTGAGGGCACCAAGGTTTTCGAAGCATACAAAACGGTTGAGATATCAGAACGTCATCGTCACAGGTATGAATTTAACAATGAATATTTAGGTGATTTTGAAAGGGCGGGTATGGTTGCCAGTGGGATCAATCCTAATGCGGGTTTGGTTGAAATCGTTGAATTAAAAGACCACCCATGGTTTGTAGGTGTTCAGTTCCATCCTGAGTACAAAAGTACTGTTGAAAATCCTCATCCTTTGTTCGTGAACTTTGTAAAGGCCGCTGTTCATGTGGCTTCGCTTGTACATTAGCGCTGCATTTATTCATCGAATCCATAGCAATGGGCAAACCCCGTCTGCTGTATTTATATTTTATTCGACCCGATGGAATTTAGTATAAACAAGTATCTTTGCCAGCCAAAGAATATGCCGTTTAGCTGTTCGTTATTATAGGGTAGAGTACGGCTTGGAAAACACATAAAAATTTTAGAATAATACAATGGATAGAAATTCGATCATTGGGCTGGTGCTTATTACAGGAATAATGTTGGGTTGGATGCTAATGAGCCAACCATCAAAAGAAGAGCTAGAGCGGCAGAAAAAATTGCGCGATTCGCTTGAACTTGTGCAGAGTAAAGAAGAGGCCAGGCAAAAAGAACCGGCTGCAAAGGCGGATTCAGGAAACGATTCTGTGAAGGCTGCGGCCACCGGTACGATTAGTATGGCAGCTGGCGATAGTGCCGGAATTAATTCCGATTCTTTAGAAGCTCTTCAGATCAAACAACGTTATGGCGTTTTTGCATCAGCTTCTAAGGGTGAAAAGAAGGAGTTAACCATTGAGAATGAATTGCTGAAGGCTACTGTATCAACACATGGGGGATATGTGACCAGTGTTGTTTTAAAGGAATATAAAACCTCGGCGGGTAAGCCGCTCGTGCTTTTCACAGAAGACTCAACTATACAGGCGCTGGAATTCAATACCTCGAACTCCCATCTCTTTTCTACAAACGACTTTTATTTTACACCTGAAACAAAGCCGGTTATTGTTAGCGGGCAGGATTCTGGCTCGCTTGTGCTAAGGTTGTATTCTGATGATAAGTCAAAATACATAGAGTATGTATACGGCCTCAAAGGAAATAGTTACATACTGAAGTATAATGTGAATTTTAAAGGTATGAATGATGTTGTTGCAACGAACGCTTCGGAGGTAAACCTGAAGTGGAGTATGAAAACACCTTCCCAGGAAAAGGACCACGAAACGCAAAGGAATGCGTCTACCATTTACTTTAAATACCTCGATGATGAAGTGGATTATATTAACCAGGCTAAGGATGAAAAGAAATCGCTCGAGGCAAAGATAGAGTGGGTGGGTTTTAAACAGCAATTTTTCACCTCAGTTCTGATGGCTGACAAGGGTTTTGAAAAACCAACAGATATTGAAACACTTGGTGATCCTTCATCAACTACGCGGATAAAAACCTTCACAGCCGACCTGAGTATTCCCTTTAACCATATGCCCGTTGAAGGTTTTGATATGCAGTTTTATTTTGGTCCTAATCATTATAAAACGCTTAAAAGCTACGGCCATGACCTGGAAAAGCAAATTTATCTTGGTTGGAGCATTTTCGCTTTTGTGAATAAGTGGATCGTTATTCCAACGTTCAATTTTCTGAACCAGTTTAATCTTAACTATGGCATTATTATTCTATTACTTACAATTTTCATCAAGATAATATTATTCCCTATTGCCTATAAAACTTATTTATCTTCTGCCAAGATGCGGATACTTAAGCCGGAGATTGATGAGATAAATAAAAAATTTGGTACGGATGATCCGATGAAAAAGCAGCAGGCAACCATGACCTTATATAAGCAGGCCGGAGTGAATCCTTTGGCGGGTTGCATACCGGTACTACTTCAATTGCCGATTTTGGCCGCCCTTTTCAGCTTTTTCCCATCTGCCATCGAATTACGCCAGCAAAGCTTTTTGTGGGCTGCCGATCTTTCAACGTACGACTCTATATATGATCTTGCTTTCAAAATACCATTTTATGGCGATCACGTCAGTTTGTTTACATTGCTCATGACAGTATCTACAATACTCTATACATACTCCAACAGCCAGTTGATGGGCTCAACTGAACAAATGCCCGGAATGAAGTTCATGATGTATGCCATGCCGGTTATTTTCTTAGGGGTATTCAATAATTATTCCGCAGGCTTAAGCTATTATTACTTTCTGGCCAACATGATCACTTTCGGACAAACATATGTAATGCGCAAATTTGTTGATGAAAAGGCCCTGCACGCCAAAATACAGGAGAATAAGCGTAAACCTGTTAAGCAAAGTAGTTTCCAGAAACGCCTTGAGGAAATGGCTAAGCAACGTCAGCAGCAGGTAAGGAAAAAGTGATTTTTGACGGGCCGGCTTTTTTATAAATATCCCGCAAATACTATTCTACAGAGGTTGTTTCATTGAATCAAACGGATTATATTTGTTTTAGATACCGTAGGCAAATAAATATAATATGTTCCGCGTTATCGGTATTTGAACATCTAAAACCATCTACAAATGAAAAAAAACTTACTATTTACTTTATTGCTGACATCACTTTTTTTGAGTACAACGGCTCAGAAAACGCTTACATGCGACAAATCCGTTTATGCTCCTGGCGTACAGATTGTGTTTACCTATACAAATGCGGTAACTTCAACAGACTGGATAGGTATATACAAACAAGGAGTTATACCTAAAGGAGCCAATTATGAAACATGGAATTATGTTCCGAATATTGGAAACGGAACGAAGACATTTTCTAATAGTTTAGCTATTGGCACCTATGACAGTTATTTTATGTGCTGCGATAAGTACGATTCAATATTTGTGAAGGGGCCAACTTTCCAGGTATCCAACAGTACTGGAATTAATCATTATTTAAATAATGATCTGTTCAGTATCTATCCAAATCCGGCCAGCGGATCCTTTACCATGGAATTTAGCAAGGAGACTTCCGGAATACTTGAGATATATGACCTTGCAGGACATCTGGTTTATAACAATTCGGTTAAAAAGATGAGCACATTACCTGTTCAGGCAACGGGTCTCAGTAAGGGTATATATTTAATAAAGTTTTGTTCAGCTGAACAGATATATAATCAGAAACTGATAATAGAATAAATACTTTTTTTATAGATAAAAAGGATAAGAAGAACTCTTATCCTTTTTTATTTGCGCGAACAGAATACCCGCCTTATTCTAAATACCTCTCCCTGATAACATTCATGTGATGCAGTTGGTGGCCGGCAATAACGTAGATGAGAGAACGTACATTCATTTTATTTTTATTCGCAATACCCTTTCTGTCTAATTCACCTTCATCAAAACTTTTGAAAAGATAGATGTTTGATTTGCGCATTACACTGAACTCATGTCCCATATCGATGAGCCTTTGTTTTGAAAAATTGGCGTTTTTTACATAGCTGTTTTCGTCAAAACCGGGCAGCTCCTGGGCATCGCCACGTGCAAAGCAAAGCGCACGGTACGCCATTATACGTTCGGTGTCAATGATGTGTCCTATTACTTCTTTTATGGTCCATTTGCCGGGCGCATACGCGTAGTCTTCTTTTTCTTCATCAATTTCGGATAAAAGAGCAGGCATTTTAAATATACCGTTGTCAAGCGCTTTTAATGCGTCATCTTCTTTTACCAATTTTATATAGGTTTCGTAATAGGCCGGATGGTCGGCGGGTAGAGGACGTTTGATCATAGAAATAGCTGTTTGTTGAACCGGAATGGTAAAATTCTACTCTGTATAATTTTTGAGTTCCTGTTTTACAAATTCAAGAAGCTCGTGCACATATTGCTTTGAAAAATCGAATCTGATCCCCGCAGCCGCGTAAATTTCAGGTATTGACCTGGTATAGCCCAGTTTTAAGGCCGTTTCATAGCCATCAAGGGCTTTCTGTGGGTTGGTTTTGTAGTTTTTCCACATGGCAATGGCTCCCAACTGTGCCATACCATACTCAATATAATAAAAAGGTGCGTCGAATATATGCAGTTGCGCTTTCCAGCTATGAGCACGATACTCTTCAATACCGGTCCAGTCAACTTCAGAGCTGCTCATGTCCTTAAGCAAAGATACCCAGGCAGCTGTGCGTTCCTCAGTTGTATGGTTTTTGTTTGTATATATCCAATGCTGAAACTTGTCAACTAAAGCTATCCACGGCAGCATTCGGATAACCTTTTCAAGCTGTTCCCTTCGCGCACGTTTTAAGTCTTCCGCATTTTTAAAAAAAACGTCCCAGTGTTCCATCGATATCAGTTCCATCGACATGGAAGCGAGT
>JAEUTS010000411.1 GCA_016787005.1 Bacteroidia bacterium | reverse complement strand
AAGTTGAAAGTAAATCCTGCTGTATTGATACCAAGGCCCGAGACGGAAGAATTGGTGGATTGGATTGTAAAGGAGTTCAAAGTTCAAAGTTCAAAGTTCAAAGTTCTTGATGTGGGAACGGGGAGTGGGTGTATAGCACTTGCATTGAAAAGGAATATTCCGAGTGCAGAAGTGTTTGCTTTGGATATTTCGGAGGCGGCGCTTGATGTAGCCAAGCAAAATGCGTTAAATAATTCTTTGGAAATTACTTTTGTTAACGCCTCAATTATAGAAAATTGGGATAATAAACTCATCCCCTTCGGGGAGGCCGGTAGGGGACTTTCGTTAATCGTTTCCAACCCTCCATACGTTCTTCAATCTGAAAAACATGCCATGCAACCTAACGTATTGGTTTATGAGCCACATCTGGCTTTGTTTGTAAATGATAATGACCCTTTGTTGTTTTACAAAGCTATTATTGAATTTGCTAAAAAATATTTAGCAAATAAGGGTAGATTATTTTTTGAGATCAATGAAGCAAAGGCAGATGAGGTAAAGAGCCTTTTAGTGCAAAACGGTTTTAAAAATGTTGAAATAAAGAAAGATTTAAGCGGGAAGGAGAGGATGGTTAAAGCTGAAAAATAGTCCGTTTTAATTTGATTTTCATATTTTTACCTGCATATGTTGATAAAATCAGAAATTGTTAAAACAAGCGTTGCCGATGTTTGGATAAATGATGATGGTATACTATATGTGAAAATATTTGATGGAGCGGAAATAAATGATGATGATGCCAGGGAGCTGTTCGATGTCTATGAAAAACTCGGCTGTAGGAAAAATAAGGTGCTTCAGATACTTGATGCACGGGTTGATTGTACCATAACCCCTGAAGGCCGTCAGGTTTCACTGAAATATTCAAAAGATTTTTTAATTGCCTCAGCTGTCATAAGCAGCAGCCTCGCTATCAAATTAATTGTTAATTTTTTTAATAATTTTCTTAAATACGATGTCCCTCTTAAAATATTCAGTACAGAAGAAGAAGGGTTGAAGTGGCTTTCGGGATTCAGGAAATAATAGTTTTTCTTTTTTTATTGGCCGATTCAAATTCGTAAATTCGCTTTGTCCGCTGAATTCGCCGTGGGCGGAGAAGGCGGATTATTCATATATGACCAAAGATCAAGCAAAAGCAAAAATTGAAATTCTCTCCAAACAACTGGACGAACACAACTACCGTTATTATGTATTGGCTCAACCCACTATCAGCGATTATGATTTTGATATGCTGCTGGAAGAGCTCATTAAACTTGAAAAGGAATACCCGGAGTTTTTAAAGCCCGATTCTCCATCGCAGCGCGTCGGTGGACAAGTTACCAAAGAATTTAAGACGGTAAAACATAAATACCCGATGATGTCGTTGGGGAATACATATTCGGAAGAGGAGTTAAGGGATTTTGATGATCGTATAAAGAAGGGAATAGCGGAGAAGTTCGAATACGTGTGTGAGTTGAAATTTGATGGTGTCGCAATTGGATTAACGTATAAAGATGGCCACCTGGTGCAGGCTATAACACGGGGTGATGGCGAGCAGGGTGATGATGTAACAACAAATGTTAAAACGATCAGGAGCATACCTTTATCACTGCGTG
This sequence comes from Bacteroidia bacterium, assembly GCA_016787005.1. Classification (GTDB taxonomy): domain Bacteria; phylum Bacteroidota; class Bacteroidia; order JABDFU01; family JABDFU01; genus JABDFU01. The sequence goes on along the minus strand of JAEUTS010000411.1, from coordinate 24,531 downwards.
GAACTCATTACCCAAAAGAGTTTGAGATACGCGGCGAAATATACATGCCCCTTAAAGAATTCGAATCTATTAATAAGGAGCGGGAAGAACTGGGCGATGCCCTGCTTGCCAATCCCCGTAATGCCGCGGCCGGCACCCTTAAAATGCAGGATTCTACTGTAGTGGCGGGCAGGAAGCTGGATTGTTTTCTTTATTATTTACTCGGCGAAAAATTGCCTCATCAATCACATTACGAAAATCTGTTGGAAGCAAAAACATGGGGTTTCCGTGTTTCCGAACACATGGCCAGGTGTGCTGATATAGATGCGGTGCTGAAATACATTGCACATTGGGATAATGAAAGGCATAAACTCGAATTCGATATTGATGGTGTTGTAATAAAAGTGAACTCACAGGAGCAGCAGCGTGTGCTTGGCTTTACAGCTAAATCGCCCCGTTGGGCCATTTCGTATAAGTTCAAAGCGGAGCGTGTTTCAACAATACTTGAATCTATTTCTTACCAGGTTGGACGTACTGGTGCAATAACTCCTGTGGCCAATTTAAAACCCGTACTGTTAGCCGGTACTACAGTAAAACGAGCATCATTGCATAATGCCGACATAATTGAAAAGCTGGATGTACGTGTAGGTGATACCGTTTACGTTGAAAAAGGGGGAGAAATTATTCCAAAAATTATCGGAGTTGATGTATCCAAGCGGGCAGCGCATACGCACAAAACAAAATACATTACCAAATGCCCGGAGTGTGACACTCCTCTTATTCGTGGTGAGGAAGAGGCTAATCACTATTGCCCGAATGAAAATGGCTGTCCTCCCCAGATAAAAGGCAAGATGGAACATTTTGTAAGCCGTAAAGCAATGAATATTGATTCGCTTGGCGGTGAAACAATTGGTCAGCTATTTGATTCGGGTTTGGTGAAAAACATTGCAGATCTATATGATCTGAAGAAGGAAGACCTGTTGCCGCTTGAGCGGATGGCTGAAAAATCGGCTACCAACCTTATTGCAGGAATTGAAGAGTCAAAGCAGGTTCCTTTCAATCGTGTGTTGTATGCGTTGGGATTACGGCATGTTGGTGAAACTACGGCCAAGAAACTGGCCTATTATTTTAAAAATATTGATGCATTGATGAAGGCCAATGTGGAACAGCTGTTGGAAGTGGGCGATATCGGAGAGGTGATCGCAAAGAGTATTGTCGCTCACTTTAGGGATAAGAAAAATATTGAAATTATTGAACGCCTTAAAAATAAAGGGCTTAAATTTGAGTTAAGTGAGGAGCAATTGGCTGCTACCAGCGATAAGTTAAAGGACCTGACCTTTGTTATTTCGGGCGTGTTCTCAAAATTCTCGCGTGATGATCTGAAAAAGCTGATCGAACAGAATGGTGGTAAAAATGTGGGTTCTGTTTCGGGTAAAACGAGTTATTTGTTAGCCGGAGAGAACATGGGTCCGGAGAAATTAAAGAAGGCGGAAAAGTTGGGGGTGAAAATTATCAGTGAAAATGATTTTGTTAAAATGATTGGATAAAGATGTACTTCAAAAACATACGAAAAGCTATAGGGAACTATTTGTTAAAGGCCGAGGTGTCGCAGCTGAAGCGTAACAAGGCCGCATTTAATATGGCTGAGGCTAAAACCTTTGCTATTGTTTTTGAAGCAAGCAAAATTGAGGATGTTGAATTGGTTAAAAAATATGTGGTCTACCTGAAGGAGATGAAGAAGAAGGTGCGCATTATAGGGTATTTCGACACACTTTATCCGCCTGATTTTACCTATTCAAAGCTGGAGTATGAATTTTTTTCTATAAAGGAATTAACCTGGTACCTGAAACCTGCCGGAACTTTTTTACCTGTTTTTGCTGAAGAGGAGTTTGATGTGCTCATCGACCTCAACATTCATGACCATTTTCCGTTAAAGTATGTTTCGGCTCTTTCAAGGGCTCATTTTAAAGTAGGCAAATTCAGTGAAGAGAATAAAAACATTTTCGACCTGCTGATCGATTTTGAGAAAGATAAAACATTTAAATATTTTCTGAGGCAGGTTGATATTTATCTGGATATGATAAATAAAAAGACGACCCCCTAAATCCCCCAAGGGGGACTTCCTGGTGCGCAAGCAAGTCCCCCTTGGGGGATTTTGGGGGCCCATAATTTGATAATTATGAACTACATCCTCTTCGACGATTCTTCCCGCGATAACCTGCTCCCTTTAACATTTACAAGGCCTGTTGCTGATATTCGCATCGGTATTTTGACCATTCGCGAAAAGTGGGAAAAGAGACTTACGGCCAAAACATCTTCAAAAACCGAGGAGTATCTTTCAGCAAAATATCCTGTTGAGTATACAATTGATGCGGATAATGTATGGATAAATGGTTCTGTTTGTCCGAATGATAAGTTGGTTGAAGAAGTCAGGATCTTAGAACCAATGCAGGCCTTGTTTGCAGGTGATGTTCTGGTAGCTTTGAATTCAGGAAATGATAAAACGATTTCATTAATGATCGATGAGCGTTTCGGACCATCTATAAAGAAATTTGAAAGTCATGCAGGTGCCTTGAAGGTCAATAACCCCTGGGATATATTTTCACATAACGGTAAAGCATTAACAGAGGATTTTGAATTGATCACCAAAGGTCGCAATTCAGCAGCATTGAGTAAAACAAACCAGGTAATAGGAGTAGAGCATATTTTTGTTGAAGAAGGTGCTACAGTTGAGTGCGCTATTTTAAATGCTTCTACAGGCCCGATATATATTGGCAAAGATGCAGAGATCATGGAAGGTTCTATAGTACGTGGTCCTTTTGCTTTGTGCGATCATTCAGCTTTGAAGTTAGGTGCAAAAATTTACGGACCAACCACAATCGGGCCGCACTCAAAAGTTGGAGGTGAAGTAAATAACTCGGTAATATTCGGATACAGCAATAAAGCACACGATGGATTTTTAGGAAATTCTGTAATAGGGGAGTGGTGCAATATCGGTGCCGACAGTAATAACTCCAACTTAAAAAACAATTACGCTGAAGTTAAATTATGGAACTATACCACGGAACGTTTTGCAAATACCGGGCTTACTTTTTGCGGCCTCATCATGGGCGATCATTCTAAATGCGGCATTAATACTATGTTCAATACAGGCACTGTTGTAGGTGTAAACGCGAATATTTTCGGTGCCGGTTTTCCCCGCAATTTCATTCCCGATTTCTCATGGGGCGGGGCACAGGGCTTTATCACTTATAAATTAACCGATGCTTTTGAGGTGGCTAAATTGGTTATGCAGCGTCGAGGGCTTGAATTTACTGAGGTTGATAAGGAGATACTGAATAAGGTGTTTGAAATGACTGGGAAGTTCAGGAAGTAGGGGGGAGTATTATTTAAATGATACTTACACTATATCATAGTCTTTTGTCAAGTCGTTTTAATAAATAATGAGCGAAAACAATTGAAATGTGATATCTAAATGTTGAGTCCTCTTCATCTGAAAGTCCGGGATGGGTCCCTTCAGGATGAAGTCGTTTCCATAACCCTTCCACAAATGGTTTATCGCATTTTGAATTTTCAATCTCATTTAACTCACTTTTTAAGAATGTAGGATTGGCTGTTAAGCTTAAAAGTTTTATTGCAGTTGCTCCGCTTTCGCAATTGTTTTGTGGAAGTATCTTTTTACAAATATCAATCAATAATGATTCAATGAATGGTCTAAATTGAGAGTTTGCTCCTGCCCAATTTCCTTGTGCATGATTATTTATTGCTTGTTCAAGATGCCCCTTTGTTATTGTAAACTTAAATTTATTTAAAAGTTGTACCAACTCATCCTCTGTCCGAGCTTCAACAATTTCATTTGGTAGTATCTTTCTTACCTCACGGCCCTTAATAACAAATCCATCTCTTTTTAAAGAGTATGTCAATGCATTATGGTTAAATGAAAACAGGTCTTCATATTTTGTTTCATTCGGATTTTGGTAAACAGCGTAATTCAAATTTTTAGGGTCAGGCTTATTTCGATAAAAATTGTCAATTAAGTATTGAAGGATATCCATTTGTAATGACTCTGTATAAGGGCCTTTTTGTGGAGTTTTTAAATAATTTAAGATATAGTTTGTCTTTTTTACTTTTGTCATATTAAGATCGGGTGGATACAAAAGAATACCCCAGCCAAAAATATTAAGCATTCTATCGATTTCTGAATGACTGAATTGCTCAATTACATATATTAATTCGACATTTGTTTTTAACGAAAACATTTTAAAAAAAATCAATGTGAAATATATTATTTACTAAATCATAAGGTGAATAAATGCACTAAGGCCTCACGTTTTTCCCATCATCTTCAACACCCTCTCCACGTCCTCCGGCGTATCTATACAATGGCTATCGTGTGTAGTAACTGCCACTTTTATTTTAAAACCATTTTCCAGCCAGCGTAGTTGTTCCAATGATTCAGCTTTTTCGAGTAGAGAAGGTTTTAGTTTGGTAAGTTCTTCGAGAAGATCACTACGGTATGCGTACATACCAACGTGTCGGTAATAGTTAAAATGCTGATGCCATTCTTTTGGGTCAACCCCTTTAATATGAGGTATTACAGAGCGGCTGAAGTATAGTGCTTCCATTTTGTTGTTCACCGTTACTTTTACTTCACCTTCATTAAACAATAATTCGTTTGAGTCAACTGGAATAACCAATGTGGCTAATTCAGTATTGCCATCTTTTAATGTGTCCGCGAGCAGGTTAATTTGTGAGGGATCAATAAATGGCTCATCACCCTGTATATTAATAACGTATTTATAGTTTCCTCCCGAATTTTGTAAGGCTTCAAAACAGCGGTCGGTACCGCTGACATGATCCGGACGAGTCATAACATATTCTCCGCCAAATCTTTTTACATGGTGTGCAATGCGTTCATCATCGGTGGCCACTATAACTTTTTTAAGACTTTTCGCTTTCATGGCCTGGCCATACACGCGCTGTATCATACTTTTGCCCTGTATGTCAATCAACGGTTTCCCGGGAAACCGGGTGGAAGCGTAGCGTGCTGGGATAACTCCAAGTATCATTTAGGATTTAGGAATTGGGATTAAGATTAAGATGGTTCGGCTTTGCTCACTACAGGTTTAAGAATTTGGACTAAGTTCTACAATCCCATCATTTTGTTTGGTGTAAAAACTTGTTGGTATGCTGTTACGCGTTTCAATATAAGCTTTGTAGTTAGGAGAGTAGTTCACCCTTTCGGTAATTGCTTTGTCATGAATATCCTGCAGGTTCATGATCATTTCACATATTTCGCGCAAGGCGTACTCACCCGGCTTGTTGGCTGCAATGTAATCGGCCAGTTTATTTTTGACCACGTAATTATTAAACAAGGGGCTGCCTTTATGACTGATAAATATGCGTATCCCAACAAGCTTTGCAATTGAAAGATCAAGTACATCATCAAATACAAAGGCCACTTCAGAAGGTTTTAGTTTATGTTGCGCGCAAAAATGTTCAAGGGCCTCAACCTTCTTTGATATTTTGTAATAACAGGCATTGAAATGTTCCCGTTTGGTCCAATAAAAAGAAGTGCTGTTGCTTTCGCCTGAAATTACTGCTGTTAATGGCATTCGTTTATAATTAAGCCAATAGGCAAAGCGCAACATGTTAATACCCATTGAATCAACTTCGTTGAAATTACTTGTTCCGTTTTCGTTTTTTTGTCCATCATTAAAAACGCCATCCCAGTCGAAGATAAATGCCTTTGTTCCTTTTATGGCATAGGCCATAGATTCGGCAATGCCAATGAACTGGCCGCCTGCCTTGGTAAATGTTTCAACTGTTTGTTTTATGATATCCATGACCCGATGACCTATTAACCTTTCAGATCCTGTATATCCAGCATGCCAACAGGCTTTCCGTCATTTGTAACAAGGATTGTATCAACGCTTGTTTTTTTGAAAATGGCCGCTGCATCATTGAGTAAAACTTCGGAATCAATAGAAACGGGCGTTTTATAAGTCAGATCACTCATTTTTTTACTCAGCATTTCGCGATCTTTGGAAAGCAGCCTTCGGAGATCACCATCTGTAAATACACCTTTTACCGAACCGTCAGGATTTGTTACAGTAACCGCACCAAAGCCGTATTCGGTCATTTTAATGATCGCATCAGTAAGCCTGGTATCTGCAGAAACTACGGGGTTAACTCCATTAATGGCTTCGCGCACGCGAACGGTCATTAAACGCGTATCTGTAATGAACTGATCAGTGCCGAGTTGGGTGAAATTATTATCAGTGAGAGATTTTAGAATTTTAAGCGGCACTGTGATGGTGTGAACTCCAATGTTAATTGCATTTCTCACATGTTCAGTTGTGCGGACTGATGAAAACATGATCTTTGTATCATACCCATAATACTCAACAGCCGTTACACATTGTTCAACCAATGCAAGTGCATCGTGGCCCTGATCCTGCAAACGTCCTACCAGGGGACAAACATAAGTTGCTCCGGCCTGCATGGCCATATAAGCTTGTTGTAAAGTGTAAACCAGGTGCACATTGACCAGATAGCCTTTGTTACGTAACATTTTGCATGCACGCACGCCTTCAAGGGATACGGGGATTTTAAACACTGTTTTTTTAGGATCCAGTCCCAGTTTAAGCTGGCGCTCTGCTTCTTTTAAAACTTCTTCAGCAGTATTTCCCAATGCTTCGATCTGAAGAACGGGAACTATTTTGGAAAGTTTAACAATGGTTCCGTCAATATCGGTAACACCTTCCCGCTGCATGAAAGTTGGGGTAGTGGTTAAGCCGTTAAGAAAGCCCAATTTAAAACCTTCTTCAATTTCTTTCAGGTTAGCTGAATCGAGATATAATTCCATAGTTTATAATTTGTCCTAAAAGTAATGATTTTATTTCCTGTACTTAACTTCCAGATTGTGTATTTCTATTAAAGGTTTTAAAAATTCTTCGAGATCATATACGCACAGCTGACTTGCCGCATCACATAAGGCTTTCGCTGGTTCGGGATGAGTCTCAACAAAAAGCCCATCCACCCCGGAAGCGATGCCTGCACGGGATAAAACGGGTAAAAATTCCCTTGCACCGCCCTTTGCGTCAGCGCTTGGTATGCCATATTTGCGTATGCAATGTGTAACATCAAATACAACAGGATAGCCCAGATTATTCAAGTGATAAAATGCGCGTGGATCAACAACCAGATCGTTATAGCCAAAGGTGTAGCCACGCTCAGTTAAGATCACTTTATCATTTCCCGCATCGATACATTTCTGGAGCGGATGCTTCATGTTGTCTGGCGCAAGGAATTGTCCATGTTTTATATTTACAACCTTACCTGTTTTAGCTGCTGCTACCAATAATGTTGACTGCATACACAGGTAAGCTGGTATCTGCAGAATATCACAAACTTCAGCAGCAGGCCCTGCCTGATCCGGATAATGAATATCAGTTAATACCGGAAACCCGAATTGCTCTTTTACTTTAGCTAAAATTTTAACCCCGGCTGCAAGTCCGGGTCCGTTATAATAATTGAGGCTGCTGCGATTGTCTTTCATGAAAGAAGACTTGTAGATCACCTTTATTTTAAGACGCTCTGATACTTCCTTCAGTTTTTCGGCAGTTTTCATCATGATGGATTCATCTTCGATCACACATGGGCCGGAAATGAGAAACAGTTCGTTGCTTCCGCAGTTTATGCTGCCTACTTTGATTGTTTTTTTTGACATAGATATACTTTGAAAATAAATTATATAAATAGCCTATGGCCATTTAACAGGATTTAATGAAGTATGTAAAATAGCGTGAATAGCAATCTTATATAAATTTTCGTCAACAGTAAAATGGATCATAAATGGAAATTTTTTTAATGGTAAACATCTTACATTACCATATCTTCTTTGGAAATAAGGGAGTTTTTCAAGGCGTTCAAAATTTATATCTAACTCCTTCTCAAATTTTTTTCCCAACCCTTTTTGCTGAATATTATAATAATCGATCGCCTGTTGAATATCAGCTAAAGCTCTTTTTTCAACAATGACTTCAAATGACATTATTTATGCTTTAAAAGTTTTTTAGCTTTTTTCCAGGAAATAAAATCTTCAGGCTTTGATGAAGCCATTCTTTTCATAACAGTTTCTTTATGCCATTCTGGAACTTTAACGTCTTCAGTTTCAACTTCCTTTTTTAATAATCGCATCAATTTGTTTTTTTGATCTTTTGGCAGTTGCTTAACCAGGTGTAGTATCTGGGTTAAGGAAACCGGCATTTGGAACGAATGTGCAGAAGCCATGATTAATCAGTTTGCTATTACAAAAATAGTCTAAAACTATTTATTGAACAAGCGTATTATAATCGTTTATACAAACCTTTTATCAGGTCGATCGTAATCTTTTCTTTCCAATCACTGCCTATAGCATGATTCCACATGTGCGGCAGGTTATAGGCCACATGGGCCATGTCCGTAATTTGTTTATCGTTCCAGTCTTTTGATAAATTTTGAGGTAAAGTAATTTTATGTTTCGCGATCATTTGTTTGAATTCCGTAACTCCATCGGGATAAAAATCTTCAAGGTGATTGAACGCGATGCAATTGGCATAACAATGACGTGTACCAAGTATTTTTGATAGTCCATACGATAACGCATGGCACACGCCAACTTCCGAATACGTTAAGCTCAATCCGCCCATCAATGAAGCGATCATCAGCTTTTCATCATTCGTTGCATTTTGTCCGCTGCCTTCATTTACATACACATCGCGACATAATTTCATCGCTTGCTCTGCATAAGCATGACTGAACGCATTATTCAGTTTTCCGCATTCCGATTCAACGCAGTGAATAAAAGTATCCATGCCGGTGTAAAACCACCAATCGCGCGGCACTGAAGCTATAAGGTCAGGATCAAGGATTACCTGGTTGAAAACAGTCCAGTCGCATTTTAAACCTAATTTTTTTTCGGGGCCTGTCAATACGGCTGTCATAGAGCATTCTGCGCCGGTACCCGAGATCGTAGGAACTCCCATGTGATAAATTCCGGGCTTCTTAATGAGGTTCAACCCCTGGTATTTAGTTGATGAGCCTTCATTCGTAAACATAAGCGAGGCCGCTTTGGCAATATCCATAATGCTTCCGCCGCCAATTCCAACGATACCTGCAGGTAATCCTTTGTTTTTTAAAATGCTGTCGCGTATGTTGTCGATCTGTTCCGTTGTCGGCTCATATGGATCAACATCAATGAACATCAATACATCTTCAGGCTTAAGCGGAATACGTTTTTCCAGTGCCTTTCCTTTAAAATAATTGTCAACTATAAAGAGAAAAAATTTATTATTCTCATTTCGCTTTTCTGCAAGAATGGAATCCATGCTGTCAAAGCTTCCACGTCCGAAAACGACTTTATCTATATTTTTGAAATTTTTGTGCATAGCCTCACCCTCTCTGTCTCCCTCTCCTTTTGGAGAAGGGGTGATTTAAATTGTGACTGGTTTTAAAGCTTTTGTTACTGCTTCTGAAATTTTTGCGGCAAGAGTCTTCATCTCTTGTTCAGTCCAGGTGCAGCGTATACCAAATGATATAAGTCGGCCGACCACTTCCTGTGACTTTGGTAGTTGCATGGTTGCATAATTCTGTGGTGCTCCCAAAACTTGTACCGGAAGTTTTGATGCTGTGCGCATTTCCTTTAAGTGATCCCATTGATTAATGAAATGGTACATATTGGTAAACCAATAGTTAAAACCACCTACACCAGCGGCATTGAGTTCGCCCACTGTGCGTTTAGCAGCTTCCGTATCCGGTAATAAAATATTTAAAAAGGTAGCTGAATCGCCTGCAGGGTCCGGCAATTTTGAAAAACTGATGCCGGAAGTTTTTGACAGCTCAGCCATTAAGATCTTTTTATTGAAACGGTTCTTTTCAAGAATCGCAGGAACTTTACGCGTTTGTGCCACGCCAACTGCAGCGTTAAGTTCGCTGATACGATAATTGAAACCGATTATTGGATGCTGCTCCATTCCACGGTTATTGCCGATGTGAGTATGACCATGATCAGAATATGTTTCAGCGTGCTTGTAAACCCTTTCATCATCCGTAACCAATACACCACCTTCGCCTGCGGTGGCAATTTTAAAGAAATCGAAAGAGTAAGCTCCCGCTTTTCCAAACAAACCAACAGATTTTCCTTTATAAGATGCAGCAAAAGCTTGTCCGGCATCCTCTACTAAAATGAGATTGTTCTTTGTACATATATCTATAATGCCATCCATGTCAGCCATTCCGCCGCACATGTGAACAAGGCAAATGGCTTTGGTTTTAGAAGTTATAGCTTTTTTAATTCCATCGGCGCTCAGGCAAAGTGTTTCATCAATATCAGCAAATACAGGCAGGGCGCCAACAAATAAAACTGCTTCAACAGAAGCTATAAATGTAAAAGGAGGCACTATGACCTCATCTCCGGCTCCTATCCCGGCCGAAGCAAGAGCTGTGGCAAGAGCGGTTGAGCCACTGGAAGCCGCGTGTGCATATTTTGCGCCTGTTATTTTTTTAACTTCCGTCTCAAAATCACGGGCTTTCCAGTGATTATTGCGTTGCTGATCGTGTGTATATCGCATGAGGATGCCGGTTTGCATCACATCATTTACTTCTTTTCTTTCTTCTTCGCCAAAAAGTTCTGTTCCGGGCATTTGTGTTTAGTTATTAAGTTATCCTTATATTGAGTTAGAGGGTGTTTTTCAATATGTGCTGATATTGCTTAAAATGGCCTTTTTTGCAAATGTTAAATCAGGTTAAAAAATACCCAACAAATATAACCATAAGTTACTATGGTTTTGTGTCAGATTGTCATATTTTTGACCGTGGCATAGGTATTGACTTGAAAAAGAGGGAATCGGTAAAAAGGGTGATCGGTTATCGGTTACACACTCCGATTACTGATCACCGATAACTGATTACCTTTTGAAAAACAGGACAAATTTAGGCAGTGTTTAATAAATATCTAATAAGGAAATAATTATGGATAAAGGATTTGATTTTGAAGGGTTGAATTTAACACAGGTGGTTGATGATGATACGGAATTTATTCCATTGCTCACCTCCGAAGACGAGGATGTGATGAATGCGGAGAAGATTCCGGATGTTTTAGCTATTCTTCCTTTACGTAATACCGTTCTGTTTCCGGGTGTTGTTATTCCGATCACTGTTGGCCGGGATAAATCCATTAAGCTTATTAAAGAAGCTTTTAAAGGTGGACGTATCATTGGAGTTGTATCTCAGAAAAATGATAAGGTAGAGGAGCCAACATTGGAAGACCTGAATAAAGTGGGAACAGTAGCGCATATCCTGCGAATGTTCCAGATGCCGGATGGAAATACAACAGCTATTATCCGCGGCAAAAAACGTTTTGAAATAAGGGAGTTGACGGAGACTGAGCCATATCTGAAAGCCACCATTAAACCGTTTGAAGAAATAAAACCTGCTAAAGGCGATAAAGAATTTGAAGCGCTTGTTTCAACTGCGAAAGATCTTGCTTTGCAGGTTATCAAGCTTTCTCCGCACATTCCTTCTGAGGCAGGTTTCGCAATCCGTAATATTGAAAGTGCATCTTTCCTTGTGAATTTTATTTCATCAAACATGAATGCTCCTGTGGTCGAAAAGCAAAAGATGCTTGAAGAGGTCAACCTTAAGCAGCGTGTTAGTTTGTTGCTTGAGCAATTGACCAAAGAGCAGCAAATGCTGGAACTCAAGAACCAGATCCAGACCAAAGTAAAAGTCGATATTGACCGTCAGCAACGTGAATATTTTTTGCAGCAGCAAATGAAGACCATCCAGGAGGAGTTGGGTGATAATGGCAATGAGCAGGAAATTGACGAAATGCACAAACGTGCAAAAGATAAAAAGTGGAGCAAGGAGGTAGCTAAAACATTCACCAAGGAGATAAACAAGTTGGAGCGCATGAATCCAAATGCGGCTGAATATTCTGTGCAGATGAATTACCTGGAAGTGCTGCTTGATCTGCCCTGGGATACATATACTACTGATAAATTTGATTTGAAAAAAGCTTCAAAAATTCTGGACCGTGATCATTTTGGTTTGGAAAAAGTTAAGGAGCGTATATTGGAACATCTTGCAGTATTGAAATTGAAAGGCAATATGAAGGCGCCCATCCTTTGTCTGTATGGTCCTCCCGGTGTAGGTAAAACATCCCTGGGAAAATCAGTGGCTGAAGCATTGGGAAGAAAGTATGTTCGTATGTCGTTAGGCGGATTGAAAGATGAGTCAGAGATACGCGGGCACCGTAAAACATATATTGGCGCTATGCCGGGTCGTATTTTGCAGAATGTGAAAAAATCCGGGACATCTAATCCTGTGTTTATATTGGATGAGATAGATAAAGTTGGAAATGATTTTCATGGTGATCCATCTTCAGCTTTGCTGGAGGTATTAGATCCTGAACAAAACAGCACCTTTTACGATAACTATGTGGAACTTGATTATGACCTGTCGAAAGTGATGTTCATTGCTACGGCAAATTCGCTGAGTTCAATTCAGTCTGCCTTGCGCGACAGAATGGAAATTATTGAGGTGAGCGGTTACACAGTAGAAGAGAAGATCGAAATTGCCAAGCGTCACTTGTTGCCGAAGCAATTAGAAGAACATGGTGTTAAAGCGAAACAGATCACATTGAGCGATTCGCTCATTGAAAATATAATTGAGAACTATACCCGTGAATCGGGGGTGCGCGGATTGGAAAAGCAAATTGCCCGCATTGTGCGATATGCCGCTAAAAGCATAGCCATGAAAGATTCCTACAAAACAAGTCCGAAAGAAGCTGATCTTGCAAAAATACTCGGACCTGCTCATGAAAAGGATAAATACCAGGGTAATGATGTAGCTGGTGTTGTAACAGGACTTGCATGGACACCTGTTGGCGGCGATATTTTATTTATTGAGACCAGTCTGAGCCGCGGTACCGGAAAACTCACATTGACGGGTAACCTGGGCGATGTAATGAAAGAAAGCGCCACCCTCGCTTTGGAATATTTAAAATCACACAGCGGCATTTTAAAACTCGATCCAAAGGTCTTTGATCAATGGAATGTACATATACACGTACCTGAAGGTGCTACACCAAAAGACGGACCAAGTGCCGGGATAGCTATGTTGACTGCATTAGCGAGCGCATTTACACAACGTAAAGTGAAAAAGGAGATTGCGATGACCGGGGAAATCACTTTACGTGGACGAGTACTGGCCGTTGGTGGTATTAAAGAAAAGATACTTGCCGCTAAACGTGCCGGTATAAAAGAAATTATTTTGTGTAAAGAGAATCAGAAAGACATTGAAGAAATAAAATCGACTTACCTCAAAGGTTTGAAATTTCATTACGTGGAGAAAATGATAGATGTGGTGAAACTAGCCCTTTTGAATGAGAAGGTGAAGGATGCGGTGGATCTGAGGGTGGTGAAGAGTGAGAGTGTGAAGTCAAATGCTCATTAGTTTTCCTCTCTTCAATGAATGTTAAGCCTCTCGCACTGAATGCTTTAGTAGTTTTAATTGGTTTTAATGCTTTTGGACAAAGCACAGATTCAATAACTAAGTTATCTCCTAAGAAACTAATTTTGGAATTTTATGCAGGCAAAGCTATTTCATTCGGAGATTATTCAAAAGTATCAGGAAGGGATGCCGGTTTTGCAAAGAACGGTCTTGACGTAAAGGCCGATTTGTCTTATCGGATTCAAAAATTCATTGGAGTTGGAATTTCTGCAACCTATTTTTATAACGAAACCAACAAAGAAGCTTTAGGTAATCAAATTCGACAATCATCTTTATCTACCAATCTCGGAGCTGTAGAAAATTTTATATTATGGCAAGGGAAGTGCCTATTTGTTGGTCCGCGCATTTATTACGATATAGGAAAAATTTCTTTTGTTATAAAAACAAATTTTGGATTGATGTACATTAAAAAACCATTTTATGGCATAAAATATAGCAATACTGCCGTGTTACAACAAAATATACAGTATAGTTTTAAAGAAATTGGAAAGGGGTTTTGTTTTAACCTCGGTATAAATGCAAGAATACCTCTTCAAGATAGGGTTGATTTGTTTTTTCAAGCAGGATACACTGCGGCAAAACCTGAAATAATAGAGGATAAAGTGGTGACTGAAAGTGGTGTTTTAATTAAATCAATTAGGTCAAGATATAATCAGCAGGTTTCAAATTTTGATTTAGGGGTTGGAATTGCATTCAAGATTTTGTAAAAGCAGATAATTGTTTACCAACATTTGTCAGAAAATGTTTACGATAATATGCTGCCTTAACCTATTAAAGGACACACCCCTGCAATGCACAAGCAAGCGCACCCCCTCTCCATCGCGTACAACCTCGCCACAGAGGGGATAACTTTGAACCTTGAACTTTGAACCCGGAATACTTTATTTTTTCCCCTGCAAACTCTGCGCCTTCAGCATATATTGGTCGGATGTAGCTTTGTCACCTTTATTCAGGTATGAAGTGCTAAGAATATAATAAGCCGAAATATAATTCGGATTGATTTGTATTATCGTAGTTGCGGCTTTTATAGCTGCTTCAAAATTACCTTTAATGCCGCTTGCAACGGCGAGATCTTCAAGATAAACAATATTGTTTGGTTCAAGTTCAACGGCTTTGTTTAGCCAGGGCAAAGCTTCATCTATTTTATTCATTTGTTTGCCATAAATTACCCCGATCTTATGGTAGGCCATTGCCTCATTGGGCTGCAATTGCAGACCCTGTTTATACCATATTATAGCCGAGTCCGGTATGTTGGCTTTGGAATACGCTTCCGCCAAATTAAACAAGCACCTGAATTGATTGGGCCGGATGGCATTTGCTTTCAGCAGATTTTCTTTTGCCAGGACAGGCATATTGTTTTCCATTTGTACAATCGCAATGTTATACAGGGCTTCTACATTTCCGCCGCCTTTATATTGAAAGGCTTTTAGATAGGCATCCATAGCGGTATTGAAATCGGCACGGTTGTATTTATAGGACGCGTTCCCTAACAGCAACCATGCGTCGGAGTTGGTGGGATAAATGTTGATCGCTGCATGCAGGTTATCAATCGATTCGCGCAGCATTTCTTTTTGTTTTAAAGTGTCGGGTTCTTTGTCGGATTCTTCTATCAGTAATCCGCCAAAAGTGGTATGCGCTTTCGATGAGTTAGGAGAAGATTTAACATCGGTTTGAAGTAAAGTGAAATTTGTTTTCCAGGCCGAATTACGGGTAAAGGTTTTTAATGAAAACAAAACTGAAATCACCGACAATATAATCAATGCTGTATTCGCGGTTATTCTGTTTTTATCCAATTGCAGAACCAGCAGGTATGCCAGGGCTATACAGAAACCTAAGGATGGCATAAAAATAAAGCGTTCGTTCATCAATACACCAACGGTGAACAGTAAATTCGATACTATGGAAAACGTAATGAAATAAAACAATAATCCGAATGACAAAATGCTTTTCCTGCGAAGCAGGATTATACCGTATACTGCAAGTCCGACATTAATAAGCAATGAAGCGATCGTTTTAATGGAGGCGAAGCCAACATAAGGGATCTCGTTGTAATAATAATCGTGCGAAAGCGGATGGGGGATGAATAATAATTTAACATAGTATAACCAGGTTAAAACAATAGTGGCGTATCGTTGTTCGATTGTGGCTAAAGCGAAAGGATTATTCAATACTTCGCTTGATTCCTGCAGAATGCCTGTTGGCGCATACTGGCTACGGATAAACATAAAAAGAACCGAGGGAATGACAAACGCTGCTATACCTATTATATACTGCTTTTTATTTGCATCGGTGAATATGTAATAGGAGAGGGGGACTATGGCTAAAAAAGTAATTGTGTTTTCTTTTGATAGGAGGGCCAAACAGTAAATTGCTACACCAATAAGCAGATCACTTAATTTGTTTTCCTTTACATATTTGATCGAAAAAATGAGTGCAGCTACGGCCAGGAGCATGGCCATTATCTCGTCACGACCTTTAATATTTGCTACAGCTTCGGTATGTATCGGGTGAACTGCATATAATAGTGCCGCGATGAAAGGCCATGCCAGATAAAACGGCCGGCCGCTTTGTTGTTTACCTGCCAATAAATTCAATAAATAGAATATCAACACACAGGTCAACGCGAACAGCAATACATTCACTCCATGACTGTATGCAGGGTTTAATCCCCACAGCTCATATTCAATGGCAAATGTAACAAGACTCAGAGGTCTGTATCGCCCACCCTGGATCAATGTACTTCCCCTTGCTCCGAAAAAGCCTTCAAAGGCATCGTGGGTCATCAGGTCTTTAATGCCTGCAAATCCTTTTTTTGTGAAATTATTTTCTGTAAGTACTATTGCATCATCAATTGCATATTTATTCCAAAGCGTGTTGGAATATATCAGGCAGGTTATGAAGAAAAGCAGTATATAGGGCAGGCGAGGGGAAAAGCGGGGCTCTTCCGTTAATTGAGATTCAATGTTTTCCGCAACTTCTATTGCTTCCGGTTCGGGAGAATTATTTTTATGCTTTTTATTTTTTCCTTTTTTTGTCATTCCGTTTTTTTGTCATTCTGAGCAAGCCTCTTTTTCAGAGGCGCAGCGAAAGAATCTTGTTTTTCCCTTACATGGATGTAAAGATATAGAAACTGTTAAAATGTATTTCAACTATTTGCACCCTAATTCCTATCAAATAGGGGACTTTTATATGGCACAAGAAAATTCCTCATTTGGGGGATGCAGGGGCGATGATAACTTTTGTTTGTTAATAAATAGCAGAACAAACGTCATTTCACTCCTTTAAAACGCTGACATTTGCTTGATTTTAACAATATGGGTGAAGAAAATACGAACGAGCTTTATTTTTTCGCACTATTAACACCGTTTAATATTACGGCGGAAGTGGACGAGATAAAGCGGGAGTTTACTGAAAAGTACGAAAGTTCACGTGCGTTAAAATCGCCCCCACACATAACTATTATACCTCCTTTTTTTGCGAATGATGACTTTGAAAAATCGATTGAGAACAAGGTGAACGTTTTTGTCAAAAATTGTGAGCCGTTTAATGTCACTCTGAATGGTTTTGGAGAGTTTAATAACAAGGTGATCTTTGTAGAGATTGAGAAGAACGAGTCATTGCAGCTTTTTTATACCGCTTTCTCGGCATTTTTTACCGGTCTTGGATTTGAGCTGACTTCAATGAATAAATTCTTTCATCCGCATGTAACTGTCGCTTTTCGTGATCTCACCAAAGAGAATTTTGAAAAGGCATGGCCTGAATTTAAAAAACGGGAGTTTGTAGGCCGGTTTTCAGCTTCAAGTATTCATTTATTGAAGCATAAAGGGGAGAAATGGAATGTAGTTAAAGAATTCAGATTTGGCGGATCAAAACAATAATTTTTTTCCATCGG
Organism: Bacteroidia bacterium; assembly: GCA_016787005.1. Lineage (GTDB taxonomy): Bacteria > Bacteroidota > Bacteroidia > JABDFU01 > JABDFU01 > JABDFU01. Next base: position 7,106 of record JAEUTS010000411.1, on the reverse strand, counting down.
ATCCGTGCAATTTATAATTGTTAAAGTAATTTATTTCGCTCATCAAATGTCCCGCCTATGCTTTTAATGATATCGAAAAATGACCTGCCCTCTATCTTACTGTCTAACCAACTAATAAAGTCAAAATACTGCAGAACCTTAAAGTTTCTCTGATCTTTTCGGTAGCCTTCAATAAGTTCGTTGCGGAGTATTTTAAATAAGGCTTTCACTTCAACACTCTGATCACTGGCTTTCAATACTTTTTTACTGAAGAAATGTAATATTTTCTTTTCAAAATCAAATAGGCGTTGTCGTTTTAGAAGGAATCCTCTTGTTGATTTTGCCAGGTAGGGAAGTTGATCGTAATTTCCTAACTCATAGTAAATGATCAGTATCAGGATTTTGGCAGATGAATAGGCGTAATTCTCAACCCGTTCGTTATAGTTATTCACCAGTTTATTCAACCAATACAATGATTTTTTCAGATCATTATTAAAGAAATAAACGTGCGCAAGAAAATAAATAATAGAGGAGATATTCAGTTTGTTCGCTTTGTGTTCGTTTTTGCCGAGCCACTGTTCAACCTCGTTCGTTAGTTGCGCTGCTTTATCACGGATAAAATAAAATACATAGATGCGCAGCAGGTTATTGTAGTAAGATGCTCTGAAATCAATGTTCTCGTTGCGCCAATAGGCTCGTGTGTCTTTGAGGTTCTGAAAGTACTTTTTTATTTCTTCAAACGATAATATACCCTGGCCAACCGTAAGTATGTTGTGCAGGGCAATTCCGTATGTATTGATATTCGCAAATTTCATTTTTTCATGCTCGTCAATAAATTTTTTTAACTCAATGTAACTCTCCAGCCCTTTTTTATAATCATTATTGTATGAGTAATAAAGACCCTTTAATTGGTAGTGGTTTATTTTTGCTGCATAGGAAAGTGCGTGCTTCTCATTTTTGATCAGCTTCATATCAACATAATCATCGTAGGAAAGTTCCCTGCCTGCGATTTTTTTCTGGTCGATCTTGTATCCGTAGATCATTGAAGCCGCCATGCTTTTCTGGTACTCCTGGAAATTAGCTATCTGATTAAGTATTGCCTTTTCTTTGCGCTGAAATTCAGGTTGGACATCTTCAAGCCAGGGGATGTTCTTTTCGGCTTGTTTTACTTTTTGAACAAAATGAGATATTTCAATATGATAGGTGAATAGTTCGTACTCCTCTGCAATGGCTAAAGCTTTTTCAAGTGTCTTTATGCAGGCCGAGAAGAGTTTTTTAATAAATAATATTTCAGCATGATAAATCAATTCTCTGACTTTGTGACTGATCTGATCGCCTGTATGAAAGTTCCTCAAACAGTCGAGCAGAATATTATTCAAGCTGTTTTTCAGGCTTGAGAACACATTTGGTTTGATGTTGAAGAAAGAAATTATTTTTTTTTCGTCATAAATTTTTTGTCGGAGTATCGTGTCAAATAATCTTACGTAAAGTGGGTCTTGTTCCCGGCTTTTCCATTGGGAGAATGACTTGAAATAAGCTTTTTCCGCTTTTGTAAGTGAATGAATAAGGTCAAACAGGCCCGATGATGTTCTTTTTGGCATCGATAAAAATGTTGATCGGGAATAATTTTATTCAGGCTACCCGATGTTTTAAGTTTTCGAGGTTACAGATGGAAAAAGCAGGAGAATTTTTCACTCCCCGTCATTCAACCCGAAAATTCAACTTCAATGATATAAATATAGTAAAATTAGTCTTTAATGAAAGGTTTTGCTTTCATGATGAAAATTGACTTTTAGTTGGTTACACTTTTGAACAAATGCTAAAATTTTGATAAAAAATGCTGTTTCGATGATTTGATTATCTAATGATATATTTTGCTTATCTGATAATAACAGAAAATAGGATTGACTTGAAAGGGGGCTTTCACCTATATTAGTAGTGTAGATATTTAGTCAATTTTCAAATTTATAAAACCCAATATTTAACCCATGAAGAAAAGTCACACCACATCACTCATCACAGGAATAAGTTCTGTTAACGATATTATTTGGTTGAAATTATTATCTTTTTTCGGAAGGAAAATTTTTTTTCCCTTCTTGGTTTCGGTTGTTTTGCCATTCATTTCAAACGCGGGTAACGTTGAAAAATCGGTGATATTTATGTCTCAAAGCAGGGCCTTGTCATTGTATATTCCTAATAGCTATACCCCGACACTTAAATACAAACTTATTGTAAGCCTGCATGGCGCGGGCGATAATAGCGTTAATTTCAGAAATGCCATTTCACCTATTTCAAGTAATACAGGTTCTCCCTTTTATAATTGCATCATCATATGTCCTGATGGTGGAAGCGATCCAAGTAAGAGTTTTCAGATGCCAGCGGGGGATGAAGAAATTATACGTGTCGCAAGAGATTCAGCTAAAAAGTGGTACAATATCGATACTAATTATATTTACCTGAATGGATTTTCATTGGGTGCACGAAGTGCCTTGTATTACGGATTGAAAAATTACTCGCTATGGAAGGGAATGTTCCTTTGGACTCCGGCAGTACAATCGATAGCGGAGGCAGATAATAAGTCTTATTTCAAGTATAATTATTCCAATGCAAATAAGATACCTATTTGCATGACTGTTGGAGCTAATGATGCAGGATATCTGACAAAGGTTCAATATATTAAAGATATTCTTGTGGATTCGAATGGCATTGTGCAGCTAAGGGTAATAGCCGGGTTGGGTCACAGCATTCCACCTACGTTTGCAGATGACTTTTGTTCCGGGTTTGTTGATAATTTTTTCTCTTCAATGTCTGCTCTCGATGCCGGAATATCAAAAATCAATGATCCTAAAGTTTATTCATGCAGTACAAGTATTACACCTACGATACGGTTAATGAACAGGGGGACAACCTCTCTTTCATCCGTTGTGATTAATTATCGTATTGATAACGGAACGATACAAACGTATAACTGGTCAGGGGCTCTTGCTTCCCTGACTTCCCAAAATGTAACTTTGCCTGCAATAACATCTCCTACTGGAACACATGCACTCAAGGTATTTACTTCAAGCCCCAATGCGGGAGTGGATGGAAATACATCTAATGACAATGTCATGGATTCTGTTATTGTCACAATTGCCGGGCGTACACTTCCTCAGACTGAGGGATTTGAACCTGCTGGAGGTGTCATAGACCGGTTAATTAATTTCGATGGAATGTATACCTATTATCTTTCCACTGCGGCCAAAACCGGTACTTATTCTGTTTATGTTCCCAATTTTATTTATCCTGTGCAGGGAGAAAGGGATGACCTTATTACTTATCCGCTTGATCTTACTTCAGCACCAAATCCTGTTTTGTCGTTTGATCTGGCATATGTTTCAAGGAACTCGGGTTTTTCGGACACATTGGAGGTTTCTATTTCAACCGATTGCGGGAAAACATATTCTACTATTTATAAAAAATTCGGATTGAATTTGCCTACTACATCTCCCACTTTTCAATCAACTGAATTTACTCCCACTTCAGGGCAGTGGCGCACAGAAAGTGTTTCTTTAGGTGCTTATACTTCCGCTACAAAAGCATTTATCCGGTTCCGCAATATTTGTAATTACCAAAACGATCTTTATTTGGATAATATCAATATAGCTACTGGTATGGTAGCCGGTGTTTCAATAGCGCAGACTGCAGGAGTCAATCCAACCTGTTCGGGAGCTTCTGTAACTTTTACTGCTACTCCTACAAATGGCGGAACAACCCCGGCTTATCAGTGGAAGGTAAATGGCGTTAATGTGGGTACAAACAGTCCTACTTATACCACTACAACCCTGACTAATGGCCAGATCGTAACTTGTGTTATGACTTCTAATCTTGGAGGAGTTGTCGGTAGTCCAGCAACTTCCACGGGCATTACAATGACTGTTAATTCTTCTGTTGTACCTGCTGTTGCAACTTCTATAACTTCGGGTACCAATCCTGCCTGTGCCGGTTCTTCGGTGACATTTACCGCTGCACCAACAAATGGAGGTACAACACCATCTTACCAGTGGCAGGTGAATGGCGTTAATGCGGGAACAAATAGTGCAACGTTCACGACAAGTACATTGACCAACGGACAAGTTGTGACATGTATTCTAACTTCTAATGCAGCATGTGCAAGTCCGGCTACAGCGACAAGTTCCGGCATTACAATGACGATCAATACCGCTTCTGCACCTGCTGTTGCTACAGCTATAACTTCGGGAACTAACCCAGGTTGTGCCGGAGCATCGTTAACGTTTACTGCAACACCTACAAATGGCGGAACTACTCCGGCGTATCAATGGAAAGTTAATGGAGTGAATGCCGGAACCAACAGTTCTACATTTACAACAACCACATTGACCAATGGACAGGTTGTAACGTGCGTGCTCACATCCAATGCCGCCTGCGCGAGTCCGACCACCTCGACCAGTACAGGTATAACAATGACAATTAATCCAACAGTAGCACCTTCAGTTTCAGCTTCTTTAACAACCGGTACCAATCCGGCCTGCGCAGGTGCTTCGCTAACCTTTACCGCCACACCAACAAATGGGGGTACAACTCCGGCGTATCAATGGAAGGTAAACGGAGTTAATGTGGGTACAAATAGCGCAACATTCACTACAAGTACATTGACCAATGGTCAGGTTGTTACATGTGTGTTGACATCAAATGCTGCTTGTGCAAGTCCTGCTACCGCTACAAGTACAGGGGTAACTATGACGATTAACGGGATCCCTGCTACACCTGTGATCACACAGGCGGGAAGTGTTTTAACATCCAGTTCAGCGAGTGGTAATCAGTGGTATTTGAACGGGAACCCGATCTCGGGAGCTACCAATCAAACATATACTGTTGCTCAGAATGGAAGCTATACGGTTGTTGTGACAACGAATGGTTGTTCTTCTGCCCCATCTGCTCCTAAAGTAATGTCTACTGTCGGGATTAAGCAGTCAATAAGTACATCAACTTTTAATGCGTTCCCTAATCCTAACGATGGAAACTTCACGGTTTCCTTTAGCGCATCGGATAGGTCAGATTACATCCTTGAGTTGAAGAACGGATTGGGGCAATTGATCTATCGTGAATTAATAAATGATTTTATAGGTACCTATTCAAAACAATTGAATATTACTGAATTCGGAAGAGGTGTTTACTTTGTGAGTTTATTGAACACAAGGTCCGAGATCGTTAAAAAGGTTATGGTGTATTGATTTTTATTTTTTCAAAAGAATAAAGCTGATCCGGCTTACTACGGGTCAGCTTTTTTCTTTTACATAAATTCCTAAACAGCTACCGTTTCTTGAAAATTTTATACATGGTAAATATTTAGCATGGAACGGCTCTAATATAAATGTAAGCCTTACTACACCCTGAAAAGACCGGAGAACCGGTTTTCCGATAGCTTTAATTTAAACATTTTGCTTATCTGATAATAACCAAAATTTGGATTGATTAGTGCATTGATTTATATTAAATTAGTGGGTATAGAATCTGCATAATGAAGCATATAATAACTTTATTCATATTACTTCTCACAATCTGTAACTTTCAACTTTTCGGACAGGAAGTATCGAAGCCCTTGACGAAACAGATAAGGGGTGTTGGCGAAACGGGGTCAGCGGGAAAACAAAAAGCAGAGTCTATTTCAGAGCTTCGTGGTACATCGAATTCGGCCGGTAGAAGAGAGGGTATGCGCTTTACTCCAAACCAGGGTCAGATAGTTGATATGGAGGGTAAATTGCGTCCCGATATTTTATACAATGGCAGCGGAGCCGGAGCGGATATATACATTCGAAAAACAGGGCTGAGTTATGTTTACAGCAATACAGGAGAAGTAATGCGTCGGTTAGATGGGGAGTTGGAGGAAGCGGAGAAGTCAGGCAGGATGGCTGAAACAGGAGAGCAAAACCTGAAAGAGGAATTGATGCAAACAGCAAACATAAAAGTTCACCGGGTGGATATGAATTTTGCCGGATGCCGTGATAATGTATCAACCTTTAATGAAGACGAAACTGCAGGAATAAGCAATTATTATTACGCGCATTGTCCGAATGGAATATTGAATGTTAAACAATATAACAAAGTGGTTTGCAAAAATATTTATGAAAATATTGATGTGATCTACTACGGTGAAAAGGATAGAGGCTTAAAATATGACCTTGTTGTAAATCCACATGCCGATCCTTATCAGATAAAATTAAATTGGGCAGGTGCAGAAAATATACACATCAACCCTGATGGTGATCTGGTGATCAGAACAAGTGTGAATGAATTTTTTGAGTCTATTCCTAAGGTGTATCAAATAATAAATGGTAGTGTAATTGATGTAAAGGCCCGATATGTTTTGAATGGAACAACCGTAGGCTTTGAACTTGAAAAATGGAACCCTGAACATACTTTGATCATTGACCCTGCGACATGGATCACGTATTATGGTGGTAGCGGAATCGAGTATTGTGCATCAGTTGCGGTTGACATTACTGCGAATCCTGTTTTTACTGGAAATTCTTCATCCCCCAATTTTCCTGTAACTGCGGGCGCTTTTCAAATGGCGTTGAGTGGTACAGGTGATGCATTTATTGTGAAGTTCGATCCATCCGGGATTCAAATTTTTTCCACTTATTTTGGCGGGACAAATACTGAGTCCGCTTTTGGCATTTCTGTAGATACAAGCAATGATATATATGTAACAGGGTCAACAACTTCAACTAATATGCCAACCAGGGTTTGGGGTACAGCATTTATGCAGGCCGCGAATGCGGGAGGATCCGGAGATGCTTTTGTAATTAAACTGAGTCCTGCGGGCGCGTTGCTTTGGTCAACATATTATGGTGGAACAAATTCGGAGGGTGGAATGGATATCGCAACTGATGGTCTTAATAATATTTATTTTACCGGCACAACGTTGTCGACCGACCTTCCGAAGTTGGCGCCTTACCAGGCAATTATGAATGGTACGGGTACTCCGGGTCCAAGGGATCCTTATGTTGTAAAATTTAATAATTCCGGGGTTCGTCAGTGGGCGACCTATTTCGGTGGTTGCTGCGATGATGATGGAACAGGAGTAACAACCGATGCTGCAAATAATGTTTACATATGCGGGA
>JAEUTS010000388.1 GCA_016787005.1 Bacteroidia bacterium | reverse complement strand
GGCGATATGCTTATGAAATCGATGAGCCTCACCACTTCGCAATTTGGATTTTCAGTATCCGCATACGCATTCAGTGCCGGTATATCCGGATTATTAACTGCCGGTTTTGCCGATCGCTATGACCGTAAAACATTATTGCTGTTCTTTTATATCGGATTTATTGTCGGCACATTACTTTGCGGACTGGCAACTTCATACCCGCTGCTTATAGCGGCACGCATTGTTACCGGTGTATTTGGCGGAGTTATCGGATCAATCGCTATGGCCATTGTTACCGATCTGTTTCCGATAGAACAGCGCGGGCGCGTTATGGGTTTTATGATGATGGGCTTTGGAGCCAGCCAGGTATTGGGTATTCCAATTAGCTTATACCTTGCAAATACATGGGGATGGCAGGCTCCATTTATAATGATCGTTTTCTTCTCCATAATTATATGGACAACTATTCTCATTAAACTGCACCCCATAACCAAACACCTTGAAGTACAAAATGATCGTAACGCCCTTATGCATCTTTTGCATACCATTGCCAAACGCGATTACAGAATCGGCTTTTTATGTACTGCCCTGCTTTCTATCGGAGGTTTTATGATGATGCCCTGGGGAAGCGCATTTGCAATAAACAATCTGCACGTTACACAACAACAACTCCCCATTCTATTCATGGTTTCCGGAGTGAGTTCATTGGTCATAATGCCGTTGATTGGAAGGCTCAGTGATAAAATGGATAAGTTTAAATTATTTACACTTGCCTCTCTGTGGATGGTAGTTATAGTTGTGATATACACCAACCTAACACCAATCCCCTTTTGGATGGTTATGATCGTCAATGTAATTCTCATGGTAGGCATTTTGAGCCGCATGGTGCCTTCAACAGCATTAGTATCTGCCTTACCAGAACTACAGGACAGAGGTGCATTTATGAGCATTAATTCATCTCTCCAGCAAATTGCAGGAGGTATTGCCGCAGGAGTTGGAGGATTAGTAGTAATACAAAAAGATAAATTCAGCCCGCTTGAACATTATGATACCCTTGGTTATTTAATTGTTTTACTCACTGCAATGACCATTTATATGGTATTCCGTGTAAGCAAATTGATACCGGCGCATAAGTCCGGAAAAACGAATTCTTAACTTCTTAATTATCCGACTTTTTCAGAATTAATCTTCCTTCCCGAGGAATGAAAGTTATACAATTGCACGATTTTTGATGACCTGAGTCTTTCTTTGATGAAATTATATAATTTTATACTCCGAACTCTAAAATCATTGTCTATGAAAGTTTTAAAGCACCTTCTTTCCCTGATCTTGTTTTCAGTGTTTGCCAATACCGCTTTTGCGGGCGGCGATAACGCTTACAACATCCTATTTAAAATAAAAGGCGCTATCAAAGATTCAAACTATTACCTGGCAAACAGTTTCGCTGATAAGCATTATATACAGGACACCGCGAAAGTTGATGCAAACGGACAAATTCTATTTACCGGTAAGGAAAAATTAGAAGAAGGCCTTTATGTACTTATCCTTCCTAAAAAGAAAAGCTTCGAACTAATTATTGATAATACCCAGAATTTTAAACTGGAAACGGACACTACTGACTTTATGAAGTATATGAAAGTAACAGGGTCAGACGATAATAAAGTTTACTATGAATATGTATCATTCCTCATTGATAAACAAAAGGAGGCGGGACCTTTACGGGAACAACTGCAAAAAGTTAAAAACAACAAGGACTCAACCAAAATGCTTAGTGACAGGATGAATAAAATCGATAAAGAAGTAAAATCCTACTTCCAGAATTTTATTAAACAGCATCCGAAAACACTGACAGCTAAAATGATATCCACTATGCTGGAACCGGAGATCCCTGCAACACCAATTCTTTCAAACGGTCGTCCCGATTCGACTTTCGCATGGCGTTATATGCGTGCACATTTTTGGGACAATTATGACTTTTCGGATAAACGACTGTTATATACACCTATCTTACACAGCAAGATGAAGCAATTTATTGACAATATGACTTACCCCATTCCAGATTCAATATCTGCGGCTCTTGATATTATAATTGAAAAATCCCGCGCCAACAAAGAAGTATTCAGATATGTTGTTGCAAGTCAAACCTTCGCTTATGAATCTTCTAACTTGATGGGAATGGATGCCGTATTTGTTCACCTTGTAGAAAAGTATTATATGAGTAAACAGGCCTTTTGGGTGGATTCCACACAACTTGCCAAGATAAATGAGCACGCCATTGCCCTAAAACCATTATTGATAGGGAAATACGCTCCAAACCTGACTCTCAAGGATTCGTCTATGCACGATGTTACTTTATACGACATTCAGGCACCTTATACGATTATTTATTTTTGGGACTATAACTGCAGCCACTGTAAAAAAGTTACTCCGGTTTTGCTTGAATGGTGGCACAAAACAAAGTTTAAGGCAGTGAAAGTGTATGCGGTGGGCACAGAGACGGATGCCGCCCCCTGGAAAAAATACATTATTGAAAACAAATTGGATTGGATAAATGTGTTTGATCCTTATGCTCAATCAGGATTCAGAAGTAAATACAACATTACAAGTACCCCAATCATGATCATCATGGATGAGAACAAAAAAATAGTCGCAAACAGGCGACTCGAGTCGGATCAACTGGATGGTTTTTTTGAACACCTCATCAATCA
>JAEUTS010000355.1 GCA_016787005.1 Bacteroidia bacterium | reverse complement strand
CAAAACCCAACTCATATCTATAATTCCACAGGTACCTATCAGGTAAAATTAGTTTTAAGTTGTCCGAAAGACTCAGTTACAAAATCACTTACCGTAACAGGAACCTGTACGGTTTGTGCCAATCCACCGTTACTTTCATCGTCATCCACTCCGTTTAAAGTTTGTGGGAATGTGAAAGGTACAGCAACAGTGACTGTTAACGCGGGTACAGGTACCGGCCCCTTTAATTATAGCTGGAGCAATGGCCAAACCACACAGGCTGCAACAGGGCTTCTTCCGGGAATATATACCGTCACCACCACAGATCTGAATGGCTGTAGCGCAACGAGGTTGGTAGTTGTTGATAACATCCCTTCTTTTTCAATGAACTTTACTTCTACTAACGGACAATGTGAAAGGGGTGGAAGCGCTACTGCTTTTCCATATGGGGGTACGGCACCTTATACATTTTCCTGGAGTAATAGTGCGGTAACAGCTTTTAATCCTACTGCATTGCCGGCCGGCAGCTATACATTAATGGTAACTGATGCTAACGGCTGTACACTTACAAAAACTTTTACAATTACTGATACACCTAATCTTGCAGATGCTTCATTTACGCAATCGCCTGCCGGGGGAACAATTTGTGCAAGTACAGGAGGTACTACCGTAGCCTTTACACATACCGGCTCCGCAGGCACCTATAGCTGGACTATTTCTGCGCCTGCTAATGTTAGCGGTGCAACTGCTGATTTTTCATATAAATTTTTATCTGCGGGAACATACACTATCACACATACAACTACTAATTCGGGATGTTGGAAACAAACAACATCAGTTATATCGGTGATAAATTGTTCCGGTCCTACAGTAACTGCCACAGGAAAATCTGTTTGTCCGGGCTCCTGTGCAACTATTACATCAGTTGGTGTTGGAGGAACTGCGCCATACACCTATTCCTGGAGCAGCGGCGCAACTACTCAAAATATAAACTCTTGTCCGGGTTCAACAACTACATACACTGTAAAAATAACTGACAATACAGGCGCAACATCAACTTCTACGGCTGTTGCAACAGTCAATCCTGCAGTTACTCTAACAACTGCCTCTTCAAATATTACCTGTAACGGAAGCGGCGATGGTACCGCTATTGCGACAGGAGGTGGGGGCACTCCTCCTTATACATATAATTGGAGCACTGGTAAAACCACACAAACCATCACTGGTCTTACTGCTGGAAATTATACTGTAACTGTTACTGATGCTAAAGGTTGCAACTATAGTTCAACCGCGTCAATAATTAATCCTCTCGTTTTAGCAGGCCAATTTGCCAAAGGAACAGCAGCATGTTCAGGTTGTGGCTGCAAACAGTGGGTGATGATAAATGCCACAGGCGGCACAAGCCCTTACTCTTACTCCTGGCCGGATGGATACATTAAAAGGTACAAAAACCAGCTTTGCCCTGGTAATTATAGTGTAAATATTACTGATAAGAACGGGTGTAGTGTAAATATTAATCTTGTAGCACCCTGATAATATTAAAAGTGTATGAGTGTGGAGCGCAAAGTTAGTTGTATGGTAAAGAAATATTACTGCTCTGTCATTGGTGTTGTGTTTATTTTTAGCCATTTTTTTTCCATCTCGCAACCTGTTTTACATTCAGGGAGTGAGCCGATTGAGTCCGTTGCAAATACTAAAGCAGAGCAATGGATGAAAAGGCCATTTGGATTTCAGGAAAATAGGGGTCAGATGATGGGAGGAGATAATAAACCGGCATCCTACGTTTTGTTTGAAGCGCAAGCACCCAACCTGAATATCTGGATTACCACTTCAGGACTTACTTACCAGTTTTTTACCATTCAAAAAGACAATCCGGGTAAGGACTCTAAGGTTGATCCTGCTCAGGCTGCGAATGAAAGGGCACTTAGCTGGAATAGAGTAGATATGGTACTCAAGGATGCTTCCATAAAAAAGGAAAACGTTTTTACAGAAGGAGATATTTCTGTAGGAGAAGAGAATTATTATACCGCCGAAAATCCTGATGGAATATTTAATGTAAAAACGTATTCTAAAATAGTTGTAAAGGATGTTTATCTGGGAATTGACTGGATCTTATACACTTCTGCGGGTAATATGAAATACGATTTTATTGTTCATCCTAATGCAGATCCTAACCAAATCCGGCTCATTTATGAAGGCAGTGGCGATTTTCATATGGAAAATAACCGGATTCGATTTAGTAATGAATTGGGCGAACTTACAGAAGGTGAACTGATATGTTACCAGGGAGATGAATCAAACGTTGTTCAATCTCATTATGGTATAAAAGAAAGCACCTCACCATTATATGCAGGGGCGGGAAAGTTAGCCGTGGCTTCAGCAATTATCCCTTCTTATTTATATAAAAGTCCACATAATATTTTTTCATATGAAGTAAGTATCAATATACATGATTATGATAAAATGCAACCTCTTGTTATTGATCCTCAGTTGGTGTGGGCGACTTTTTTTGGAGGTTCCAGCGGCATTAGTTATATCAATAGTATGGACGATGATTTAGCAGGAAATATTTTTGCCACAGGGTATGTAGTTGATAATCCCTTCCCGGTTTTTAATCCTGGTGGAGGAGCTTATTTCCAGGTAGTACCACTCAGTGGTACTACTGCTTTTGTTTTAAAATTCAGCAATTCAGGAGTTCGGCTTTGGGCCACTTATTATACCGGGAATACAAATGAAGTTGGACTTGGTATTTGTACTGATCCTTTTGGAAATATTTTTGTTACAGGCTGGACCAGTTCAACGGTTTTTCCATTGTTTAATCCTGGTGGAGGCGCTTATTATCAGGCAACGAGAGGAGGAGTATTTGGGGCATGGGATATTTATGACGCATTTATTTTAAAATTCAGTAATACAGGCGTCCGTTTGTGGGCAAGCTATTACGGAGGTGGACTTGGAGATTGTGGCAAAAGTATTTGTTCGGATAATCTCGGAAATATTTTTGTTACAGGGTATACCCGCTCAAATGCCGATTTTCCGCGACAAAATCCTGGCGGGGGAACTTATTTTCAGGCATTGCATGGTGGGTCGGTTTCTTCTGCAACAGATGCCGGCGATGTATTCGTTTTGAAATTTAATAATTCGGGAGTTCGTCAGTGGGCTACTTTCTATGGTGGTACTGATGATGAAGTGGGCAACGGTATTTGTTCCGATTTTTCGGGAAATATATTCGTTGTTGGAAACACAAAATCAACGGATTTCCCTCTTAGAAATTTTGGAGCACCTTCCTATTATCAATCTGCCTTGAGCAATCCATTTTCTTTTAATCCACCGGGAGACGATGCTTTTATAATAAAGTTTAATAATTCGGGATCACTCCAATCGGCAACATATTATGGAGGGAACAGTACAGATATAGGTCATTCTGTCGCCGCAGATTCTTTCGGTAATATATTTGTTACCGGGAATACTGTTTCAACAGATTTCCCTGTTTTAAATCCCGGCGGCGGTGCTTATTATCAACCGGTAAAGAATGGCACTTATGACGCGTTCATATTAAAGTTCACTAATACAGGTGTTCGGCTTTGGGCAACTCATATAGGTGGGAGCGGATCATTTGAGGCATTGTATGGCAGCGACAACATTAATATTGACCCCTGTAATAATGTTTATATGGGTTTTGAAACACCTGCCGCAGGACTGTTAACATTTTCTTCATGTGGATCTGACTACCTTGATAATAGCTATAATAATACAACTGTTAATGCTGGATGGACCGATGTTTATATTATTAAATTTAAGAACTCCGGAGTTCCTTTATGGGCAACTTATTTTGGCGGAGATGGAGAAGATTGGGGTGCCGCTATGACTACCGATCAATCAGGCAACTTTTTTGTTGGTGGTAATTGGGGGAACGTGACGAATGATTTAACATATCCATTGACAAACCCGGGAGGAGGGGCTTATTATTCCGGATTTGTTGGTTCAGACGATTGTTATATTGCCAAATTTATTCCTACCCCTCTAACGATCAGTACAACGTTTTTAAATAGCACATCCGGTTGTGCGTGCAATGGTTCAGCTTCCGTAACGGTAAGTTGTTCCACAAATGGTTTTAATTACAGCTGGAGTAATGGTTCGCAAACAGTTGGTTCAACAAACAATACAAATGCCATTAGTGCTTTGTGTCCGGGGATTTATACTGTTTCAGTTAATGATGGCTGTGCTCCGGTAGTAACAAGGTCAGTTACAATAACAGGAACATCTGGGGGAATTGGAGCATCAATTACTCAAAGTAACCTTATATGCAATGGGGCTGGTTCTGGCACAGCGGCAATAATTGCTTCCGGTGGATTTGGTCCATACACATTTTTGTGGAGTAATTTGCAAACTACATCATCTATAACAGGATTGGCTGCTGCTTCTTACACCTGCACAATTACTGATGCTGTCGGATGTAGTATTACCCGCGTAGTTAGTGTAACACAGCCGCCAGCTGTTAGTGTAACAGTTTCACAAATCAGGTCATGCGTTCCTGCTGTAGGAACTGCGACCGCATTTCCTACAGGGATTTCACCCTATTCCTATTTGTGGAGTAATGGACAGATTGGAGCTACTGCTACAGGTTTAAATTCTGGTGCTACATATACTGTTACTGTAACAGATGCAATTGGTTGTACCGTTTCAGGTACAATTGTTTCTGCCATAATTCCAATGGTGATAATTTCTACAAGTAAAAACAATAGCTGTACTTCAACAGGCAGCGCTTCAGTCAGAGTTTCGGATGGGACATTGCCTTATGCTTACAGTTGGAGTAATGGACAAACATGGTCATTTATTGATGGGCTAACGGCAGGAGGATATACAGTAACTGTTACCGATGGAAATGGTTGCACTCAAACGAAGTCATTCAATATAACCGGTGTAAATCCTGTGTCGGCAACATTTACACAATCGCCGGGTGGAGTTGTTTGCGTCGGCACTACAGTTGCTTTTAATAATAGCGGTTCAACAGGCATCTATACCTGGACTATTGGCCCGCCTTTGAATGTAACGGGAACAACTGCTAATTTTTCGTATACTTTTTTAAATGTCGGAACTTATTCCATAACTCATGTAGTGACAAACGCCGGATGTACGGCCACAGTTAAGCAAAATATAATTGTTTCTGATTGTGCGGGTCCTGCTGTAAGCGCAACAGGCAGTTCGGTATGTCAGGGAGCGTGTGCAGTGGTCACTTCGGGAGTAACCGGAGGAGCCAGTCCTTATACCTATTCATGGAGTACCGGTGCAACTACGCAAAATATAAGTCCTTGCCCGGTGGCGACAACAACATATACAGTAAAAGTAACTGATTCAGGAGGGGTAACATCCACTTCAACAGCGGTAGTAACAATTAGTCCTTCTATTTTGGCAACAGCGGTGCCGACCAATATAACCTGTAATGGTAGTGCTAATGGTTCAGCTATAGCCACAGGAGGGGGTGGCACTTCGCCCTATGTGTACAATTGGAGTAACGGACAAGTCGTACAAACCACTACCGGTCTTACAGCAGGTAATTATACAGTAACCATTTCCGATTCCAAAGGCTGTAGTGCAGTATCAACAGCCACAATAATTTCACCACCTGCGGTTTCGGGACAGTTTGCAAAAGGAACCGCAAGTTGTATAGGATGCGGTTGCAAAGAATGGGTAATTATAAACGCTATAGGTGGTACAGCTCCTTACAATTATACCTGGCCTGATGGTTATGTTAGCAGATACAAGAACCAGCTATGTCCGGGTACCTACACTGTAAATATTAAGGATAAAAATGGATGTAGTGTAAATGTTAACCTGAGTACACCATAGAATTTATGGTGAATTGACTTTTTGACCGATGATAAATAGAATTATTATTACAATCTTCTTCTTCCTTTCCATTTCGCTTTTTGCTGGAAATGTAACAGAAGAGTTTTGGGTTAACGATCTTCGCCAGAATCAAATACAAACTCAACCCATAAAATTTATTGAGAACAAAGGTCAGCTGATGAATGCAAATTTTGAAGCCGTTCCTTTTGTATTATTCAAGGCAGAAGCCCCGGGAATGAATGTTTACATTACCGAAAAGGGCCTCACTTATGTGTTTGTAAGATCGGAAAGGAATGAAAAGGAAGAACACGAAATAAATAATGCCGGGCAATTTCATTTGCCGGGAGAAAACACCAAAACAGAAATGGCTTGGGTAAATGTTCATTTAAAAGAGGCAAGCATTAATCGTGAAAATATTGTTAAAGAAGGTCAAAGTAAAGAACATCAAAATTATTTCTACGGACATTGCCCGCAAGGCATTTATGATGTTTATCAATATGAAAAAATTACTATCAAAGATGTTTATCCGGGAATTGACTGGGTGTTTTACAATTCTGATAAAAAGGGAATGAAGTATGATTTCATTATTCATCCGGGCGCAGATCCAAATAGAATTAAGTTTATATACGAAAGTGAAAAGCCGCTTGCAATTGACAGAGATGGAAATATCCGGATAAAAACAAAACTTGGCACATTAACTGAAAACGCTCCTTATTCATATATTCAAAATGAAAAAGCTAAAATAGAAAGCCGGTTCAATAAAAAAACAATTGATGATTACAATGCAGAGGTTACTTTTCAGCTTCCGCATACTGAACTCCCCAACTCACAAACTATTATTATAGATCCCCAACTTGTATGGGCTACATATTACGGGGGAGAGCTTACGGAGTGGGCTGCATCGTCAACAATGGATAGTTTTGGAAACTTCTACACATGCGGATATTCTGAATCTTTAGGATTTCCAACATTAAATTCCGGAACATATTATATGCAGCTTGCCAACGGCGGAAATCAAGACCTGGCCATACTTAAGTTTACTAATGCAGGTGTTTTGTTGTGGGCAACTTATTATGGCGGCACAGGCTATGACTATCCTTTCAGCATGGTTTGCGATATTTCCGATAATTTGTTCATTGCAGGGACCACACGGTCTGCGAATTTTCCCGTACAGGCTTCCACGGGCTATTTTGACAATGCAATTGGCGGACTTTCAGATGGGTTTATAATTAAATTCAATTCGTCAGGGGTAAGGCAATGGGGAACTTACTATGGGGGTACAGCAATGGAAACATGCAAATCGATAACAACGGATGGCAGCGGCCAGGTTTATGCGACAGGCTTAACCAGTTCGACTGATTTGCCGCTTGTAAATGCGGGTGGATATTTTGATAATGCAAATCCGGGTAGCGATGATATTTTTATTGTGAAGTTTAATGCAACGAATGTGCTTCTGTGGTCTACCTACTTTGGTGGAGTGGGATATGATGACCCTTGGTCCATTATTTGCGATGGAGCAGGAACAATTTACGTATCAGGCATGACATATTCTATTAATCTGCCTACGTTGAATTCAGGAGGTTATTTCGATAACACGCTGAACGGGTCATCCGATTGTTTTATTCTTAAGTTTAGTGCTTCTTACCTGCTTCAATGGTCAACCTATTACGGAGGATCGGGAGATGAAATGGGAGGCAATTTATTGAAACATGCAAATGGGAATCTTTATGTGGCTGGCTCCACTTCAATGAGCGGAGGTAACCCCCAACCGACAGATTTTAACACATTAAATTCGGGCGGATATTATGATAATACACCCGGAGGAAGATCTGACGTTTACATTCTCAAATTCAATAGTTCGGAATCGCTTTTGTGGGCAACTCTTTTTGGCGGATCCGGTCAGGAAGCAACGCAGAGCTATTGGTCTCCATATCTGGAAACGGATAATTGCGGAAGTGTTTATCTAAGCTTCTCCACAAGATCTCCGGGTCTTTTCACTAAGCAAGATGTTTGCAATTTGGGATATTTTCAGCCTACATTTTCAAATCCTAAAGGGGTATCCTGGCAGTGTAATTTATTCCTGATCAAATTCACCCCAATGGATAATATACTTTGGGCCACCTACATAAAAGGAGATGGGGACGATCATGTACCAACAATAGTTATTGACAATCAAAGTAATATTTTTATCGGTTCCAACAGCGA
>JAEUTS010000329.1 GCA_016787005.1 Bacteroidia bacterium | reverse complement strand
TCCGGCGGTTATACTATTCTTCACCGATTCACTGCGATCTTTTTTTGCGGCAGGCCGCGCGGGTATGAACAGGATGTACAATAATGAAGACAATATTAAAACAATATCAATGGCATACGATGTTGCAAAACCTAAAAAAGCGTAAAGTATACCTGCAATAGCGGGACCTGCAACAGCACCAGTTTGCCAGGCCGAACTGCTCCACGCCGCAGCACTTACGTATAATTCTTTGGGAACGAGCTGAGTTAAAAACGAAGAATAAGAAGGGCCGAGGAATCCACGCGATAAACCGGTTACCACTATGGCGGCATAAATGGGTAAAGTGCCCCAATGTTTAACATTGCTTTCGAGGTCAATTGAAAAATAAAACAGGGATAGAGTTCCAAGAATTAAAAACAAGGTGGCACAAATAATAATCCTCTTCCTGCTGATAATATCGGCAACGTGCCCTGCGAATAAAGCGATACAAACGAACGGGATGGCTTCCGCTAAACCAATAAGCCCAAGCTGCAGCGGATCATGGGTGATCTCATACATCTGCCATTCAACAATAACACTTTGAATAAGAATAGCGACCGTTAAGGTAAACCGGGCAAGGATAAAGAAACTAAAATCACGGATACGAAGGGCTTCAAACGGGTCGGACTTTTTTTTCACATTTAGTTTTTGTAAAATACTGTAAACTCCAAAACAACCAACTACCAACTACTAATTAATACCAACCATCACACATGCCGGCCATCCTTTAAAACAAACCTTCTGTCGGAAAGTTTGGCAAGTTCTTCATTATGCGTAACAATAATAAACGTTTGTTTCATCTGGTCGCGTAATGTAAAAAACAGCTGGTGCAGTTCTTTCGCCGTTGCCGAATCAAGGTTTCCTGAAGGTTCATCAGCCATTATAACGGAAGGCTTATTTATCAGTGCCCTGGCCACAGCAACTCGCTGCTGTTCACCGCCCGACAATTCGGAAGGCTTGTGATTCAATCTGTCCTTCAATCCCAAAAACTCTAACAACTCTGTTGCCGCTTTCTGTGCATCCTTTTGTGAAGTGCCGGCAATAAAGGCCGGAATACAAACGTTCTCGATCGCGGTAAACTCAGGTAATAAATGATGGAACTGAAAAACAAAACCAATATTTTTATTCCTGAACTCTGCCAGTTTCCGGCTGTTTAACCCCGTAATTGCTACTCCGTTTATTTCTACACTCCCGACATCCGGTTTATCGAGCGTGCCAAGCATGTGCAACAGCGTTGTCTTGCCGGCTCCGGAGGCACCTACAATGGAGATCACTTCACCCTGCATAACCGCAATATCAATCCCCTTTAATACTTCTAATGAACCATATGATTTATGTAAGTTAGTAGCCGTTATCATTTATTGATTTTATTTAGCTGCAATGCGATTCCTGTTTTCCATAAGCTCAGTTGGCAGTAAGTATTTTCTGATACTTATTGCTGTTGGCAGGATCAACCTGATTAAGAATGTTGACCACTTTTGTTTTTTCATCAGGAAACGCCCCGGAGAAAATATTAACCAACTCATCGCCTTTGGCATTAAAGAATAACTGAAGCGTGAACGATGCAGGACGAGCCTGGTAAGCCTTTTGTAACAAAGTCATGTTTTCGACAATAACAGCTTTTCCCTGGTCTTTGGATTGAGCCATCGCGTCAAGTCCGAGTCGGTGATATTTGTAATTGAATTCGCGTATGGGGGCATAAACGGGGTCGAGCCAATTATTCACCATCCAATACCTGTTACGCTGACTTTCGAATGATTTCCAGCCTTTGGCAGCCTGGTCATTCTGGGCGTTGTTTACAATAGCGTTGGCTTTCTGAAAATATGGTGTCCCGCCATTCAGTGAAAAAGAATCGTAATCCAGCCCGATAATTATGTTGGCATAAAATGCAAGGACAGATGTAAGATTGGAAATGTGTGTAGTCTCGTTGAATTCCAGCGGCTGGTATTCAACATAACGAAATTGAAACTCCTGGTCGATATAGTTAAACAACACGGAGTTGTATGAAGCTTTGTAAACCGGCCGGCGCGATTGTATCTGTATCGTAGCCTTGAAATCATCGGAGCTGCGTTCGGTCACATTGATCAGAATGCTGCATTCAATGCGTTCATCATTTTTATAAACATCCCTGGTCCATCGTGTGTTATTCACGAACTCGAATATGGCCTTTTGCATCGTTTCATATATCCGTTTGTCGCCCTGTATCTGGGATGTAAGCACCTGCACCACACAGTTAAGTTCCTGGGCGGAAACAAGGCCGGAAAAAACAAATAAAAAGAAAATAAAAAATCGCCGCATTTTAAATAAAATCAATGATCTTTTTTACAATATCCTGCGCCACTTCTTTCTTGTCTTTCAACTCAAATTTAGTGGTTTTATTGTTCTTGTCGATAATGGTGATCTTATTGGTATCGCCTTTAAAGCCGGCTCCTTTATCTTTTAATGAATTCAATACTATAAAATCGAGTTTCTTTTTTTTAAGCTTTTCCCTGGCGTTCTCCAACTCATTGTTTGTTTCAAGTGCGAAACCCACCAGTACTTGTTTAACTTTCTTTTTGCGACCCAACTCAGCAAGAATATCAATTGTCGGCTTTAACTGAATGGTAAGATCGTCACCTTTCTTTTTTATTTTTTGTCTGGAAGTTACCAAAGGTGTATAATCGGATACCGCGGCTGACATTACGGCAATATCGCTTGAAGGAAAAAATCTCAAACACTCATCCAGCATTTCTTTTGCCGAAGTAACATGAATGAGCCTTATAGATGTATTCCCTGTTGTCTGCAAAGTAGGGCCGCTTATCAGAACAACCTCCGCGCCTTGCCGGGCAAGTTCTTGAGCAATTGCAAAACCCATTTTACCGGATGAATGATTCCCGATAAAACGAACAGGATCTATAGCTTCGTAAGTGGGGCCGGCAGTAACCAGAACGGTTTTACCGTTTAGCGGAGCTTTTTTTTTTAATTCCCCGGATACAAATGCAACAATAGCTTCCGGCTCAGCCATACGTCCTTCGCCATACAAACCGCTGGCAAGTTCGCCTGTATCGGGTGTTATAATTGCATTCCGGAATGATTTTAATTTAGTGATATTACCTTTAGTGGCAGGATGTTTCAACATATCAACGTCCATAGCAGGGGCTACGTAAACCGGGCAACGCGCCGACAAATAGGCGGCAAGCAATAAATTATCGCATAGGCCCGTGGCCATTTTAGCAATGGTGTTGGCCGATGCCGGTGCGATGACCATAATATCCGCCCAAAGACCAAGCTCAACATGATTATTCCATGCACCATCGGCAGCGCGGTAAAATTCCGAATGAACCGGATTTTTTGAAAGTGTGGAAAGAGTAAGCGGGGTGATAAAATCTTTTGCGCAGGGAGTCATAATCACTTTAACTTCAGCCCCCTCTTTAATAAACAAACGGGTAAGTACAGCTGATTTATATGCAGCGATACTACCCGTTATGCCTAAAAGAATTTTTTTTCCGCGTAACATGACGAAACTGCCATGCTGGTCCAGGTATAACCGGAACCGGGATGACAATGGTTAATTAAATATTTTCTACAACAGGTTTCCTGTAATAGACCTTATCTTCCAAAAACTCATGAACGGCTATGTCAGAAGGTTTTGGTAAACGCTCATAAAATTTGGAGATCTCTATTTGCTCCCTGTTCTCGAATATTTCTTCCAGGTTGTCGGTATGAGAAGCAAACTCAGCCAGTTTGTTCGTCAGCTCTTCTTTAATTTCGCTGCCGATCTGGTTAGCGCGTTTGGAAACGATTGAAATCGCTTCATAAACGTTGTTCGTTTTAACGTCAAGCATACGCAAATCGCGTGTTACTGTGGTATTCTCCGCATTTGTTTTTTTGTAGTCCATGGTTATTATGATGTTTGAATTTTTAACTTTTGTTTTAACTTTAATGCTGAATCATAAATAGATCCCGCATCTTTTAAATAACTGCTTTTAGGATATTTATCCACAAATTTCTGATACGCATCAACAGTTGATTGCAGACGTTCGGCTTTTTTCGAATCGATACTGTTTATAGTAAGCAAATAATGTGATTTAACTAACAGGAAACTTAGTTCCTCATTGTATTTTGAATCAGGAAAATCCTTTGTAACATTCGCTATTGCAACAATGGCTGATTTGTAATTAGTTGTATGGTAATATTGTTTGGCTATTTCGTAAGCCTTTATTTCAAGCTTATTATGAAGTTTACCGATAATTTCATTCGCCTCGGCTACCCGTGTACTTTTGGGGAATTGATTAACAAATGCTTGAAATTCGCGGATAGCTGCTCGGGTATCAGTCTGATCCAGGCTATATCCCGGTGAAGTAAGGTAATAACAGTAGGCGCTCATATACAGGCACTCTTCTGTCTTCGGACTGTTTGGAAAAGACCTTGCGAAATTCTTAAAATGATACCCCGATAAAATATAATCGCCTGTATTGTAATTAGAATAAGCATAATAATACAAAACCTTTTCGCCGTTCTCCGTTCCGCGATACACAGTAATCAATTCTTCCAACAAAGGTAGTGCACGTGAGTATTGACCTTTATCATAGGCTTTAATGGCATACTCATATTTCTGCTCAATAGTTCCCTTTTTAGCAACCCGGGCATAATTATCGCAGGCCGATAACATTAAAATAAATGCACTGACTGATAAGAAATATTTAAGATGCTTTAGCATATTTATTTAAAGGATTGCAAAGATAATACAATTTGTTGAAATCTAAGCATTTAACAATGCTTTAATTTTTTCATTATCAATGTGTTACGTTGTTAGTATTTAAATTTTGAATATTTTGATAATATCGCAGAATCCGCTTAATTTCGTACATTGTTTAAAATTAAGTTAAAAAAGGATGATCGATTTATTTGAAAAAATTAAGAGTAACAGGGGTCCGATCGGACAACATGCAAAAGAATCACATGGTTATTTTACTTTTCCTAAACTTGAAGGTGAAATAGGTCCACGGATGATTTTCAGGGGAAAAGAGCGTTTAAACTGGAGTCTTAATAATTACCTTGGTTTAGCCAATCACCCGGAGGTTAGAAAAACAGACGCTGAAGCGGCTCAAAAATACGGTTTCGCACTTCCAATGGGTGCCCGTATGATGTCGGGAAATTCCAACTACCACGAACAACTTGAAGCCGAACTGTCGGATTTTGTTAATAAACAGGATAGTATTTTAGTTAACTACGGCTACCAGGGAATGGTATCAGCCATCGATTGTTTAGTTGACCGCCACGATGTAATTGTATACGATGCCGAGTCACATGCCTGCATACTTGATGGTGTTCGTTTACACATGGGTAAACGGTATGTCTATCCACACAACGATATCGCTTCATTGGAAAAGCAACTTGAGCGTGCCACTAAACTGGCTGAAGAAAACGGTGGAGCCATTCTGGTTATCACTGAAGGTGTATTTGGCATGAGCGGCGATCAGGGAAAACTGAAAGAAATTGTTGCGCTTAAAAAGAAATATCAGTTCCGTTTGTTTGTTGATGATGCGCATGGTATTGGGGTGATGGGCAAAACGGGTGCCGGAACGGGTGAAGAACAGGGTGTCCAGGATGGTATTGATATTTATTTCGGCACATTCGCGAAATCGTTCGCTTTAATTGGCGGGTTTATTTCGAGTGATGAACAGGTGATCGAATACCTGCGTTACAATATGCGTTCACAGATATTCGCCAAGGCTTTGCCAATGCCATTGGTGATAGGCGCGCTAAAACGCCTGGAGTTAATGCGCTCAAAACCTGAACTAAGAGAGAATCTTTGGAAAATAACTCACGCGTTGCAGGACGGCTTGAAAAAAGCGGGATTTGAAATTGGTAAAACACAATCACCTGTTACACCGGTTTATCTGAACGGATCAATACCCGAAGCAACCAACCTTATATTCGACCTGCGGGAAAATTTCAATATTTTCTGTTCAATGGTGGTTTACCCGGTAGTTCCAAAAGGAATTATTATACTCCGGCTTATACCAACCGCTGTACATACACTCGATGATGTAAAATATACGATCGATGCATTCTCGAAAATTGTGGGCAAACTGAAGTCCGGTCAATACCAAGCCGATAAAATTGCAGCTGTTTAGATTATTAACCAAAAATAAATTACTAACCAAAACAAAAATAACATGAACAAGTACGAAAACCTAAAGAACATCGTTGCTGCCATGGATGCAGATGTACAAAAATTTTATAACGGCAATGCCGCTGCCGGAACACGTGTGCGTAAAGCATTACAGGATGTTAAAAAAGCAGCTCAGGAATTCCGGATCGAGGTTCAGGAATTAAAAGCAAAAAACAAATAAGCTTGCCGGTTTAACAACCATGTTCCTTTAGCCTGAAGACCAGGGTAAATTCTGACACAACAATCAGGAATGGTGTTGCGTATTACAAACAAAAAAACAAATTATAAACCAAACAGAAATGAAAAAATTAGTACAGGTTGGTATTACGCTTGCCTTAATGGTGAACGTGGCCTTTGCGCAATCAAAAAAGGTTCCGCCGGGGCCGCTTGATAAAAAAACCTACACTTGCGAGGTTACTGAAGACGGCAAAAAGAAGCCTGAAACGGTAAAGGATGACCTTAAATTCGCGAGCGGAAAATTCTCGTGTAAGCTTTTACTTGAGGAAGGGTTTAAAGCAACTCCTTATGAAGCCACAACGGATTCAACTGAAAAACCTTATGTAACAACATTTACTGCTACTGCAGAGGGTGAAAAGGAAATGGTTTATACCTGGGAAGGCACTATTAC